>NZ_CATZLL010000017.1:0-164013 GCF_958415495.1 Ralstonia flaminis
CGTACGCAGATGTAGTGCACCGCGCCGAGACGGTGTAGCATACGAACACTGTATATCCATCCAGTTATCCTGGGCTGGTGGAGCTAAGTGGATACCCCACATGAATGTACAGATACTGTAAATATATACAGTTATTTGCGGAATTCAAGGACGGTGTTGGGAAATGGCTGAATTTGTTTGAGGGGCCTCGGGTTTGCTGCGTAGCCGGCAGGTGTCGGCGCAAATCATGGTCCGACTTAGGAAGCGACGTACTCGAGATACAGAACCCAGTGCCCAGCGTCCATCGGAATGGCAACGGCGCGCTTGGTTGGTCGAGTCGCCAGACGGGAAACGTCATAGGCAAGACCGTCTGCCTGAGAGAAGACGTTGCTTAGTGCAACGCTTTCGGAATCCGAGAGCCATGCGCGGATGAAGGCATCCGGAATCGGTTGACGCTCTGTATAACGCGGCTGGTCAATGATGCGCTTGCTATCGGAGGGCGACAGCGTGACGGCGGCAATCAGTGCCACGTAGTCGGTTGGACCTGGCAGGCTGTTATCGCCAGTGTTGCCCTCCGGCAGCGTGGCGAGTTCAAAGCGAGTGGCTTTGGGTGGCCCCAGTCGGATGTATTGTGCGAGCGACGCTGTTGTCAGCACTTACGCGTGAACCATCCCGACTGCACCCGACGATCGCAGCAGCGATGCACAGCATGGTCAGCCATCGCCGGGGGATGTATCGAACTGTGGTGGCAATCATTGAGTATCCACTCTGTGCCAACCGTCTCCGCCAACGGGAATGGCTGTCAGCGGATCGATAGGGAACGAATCGGTTGCTGGTTTCGACTCCAGTTTGATCCCTTCTACGTTCACGTAGACCTTGTAGCGCACGAAGCCTTCCGGAAAGGCTTGGTCGTAGTAGAGAGCGGTGCCTGCCGGTAAGGTGGACGGTGGGGAGTTTACGAACCGCCACTGAGTACCAGAGGGAACTGGAGTTTGTGGACGAGTGGGCGTTACATCTTCTGATACGCATATAAGCTCAAGCCGCCGATCAGGGCGCCGAGCAAGGTACAGGCGACTGCCGATAGAGCCTTCATCTGCTGCCGGGCCATGTTGATAAGGGGACGAGACCTAAACATCCATGCACTCGCTGATCTCATATTTCGCGTCGAGCATGTGCGCGACTTCAGCGAATGCGGATACGAGCGCACGCGCGTGTCGCTCGTCGGTGCTGAATGGCAGATCGAATGCGCTGATGTACCCAGACCTATCGTAGATGCTGGGCTGCCCGTCGATGCCTGACACTGAAGCTTTACGAGAGGTGGCGAATCGAATGGCGAAGTCGCACCCGCCAGGTCCCTTTGCTGGATGGATCAAGGTGGCCGCAATCTCGGTGATGGCGCGACACTGAAAGCGAAAGCTGTCACCGCCGCACCGGAAGCCGGACCACGCGTTGTCGTGCGAGCGGAGCACCACGAGTACCTCATCCGGTCTAGGCGGTGGTACCTCGAGTCCGGCCATCTCACTGGCCGATACCATCGACGCAGCAGAACCCTCACCGCCTGCTTCCACATCCACGTGTTCGGCAATCTGCTTCTCCAGCAGGCTGTAGATGAGGCGCGTTGCATCTTGGCGCCCGTTCTCGTCGTCGTACACGATCAACTGCCTGAAGCGTGCCTGCGCGCCGATCTGATCCGGCAACTTGATCCTGGGAGGGTTTGCTGCGGCGGGTGCATCGGACTGAGTTGGAACAGTCCTGTTTTTGCGCTCTCGGATTCCACTCAACCAGAAAAGCAGCGCCGTCTGCGGGACCAGTACGGCAATCATGACTGCAACTAGGGTGGCGAGGCCTGCGAGGAAACCGTGCTTGGGACCGATGTGCGATGCGGCCGAGGCTCCGGCGTACACGGGCAAGGCGAGATAGAGAAGCCAAAACATCCGTAGTCCTGCTCAACTTGCTGATAGTGAATGCGACGCTTGGGGTTTGCTGGAGCCAATCACTTGGCGCGAGTGGTTTGGGTATTGGCCTGTTGACTGCGCTGTGGAGGACCGTGAGCGGCACCTGTGTACCGCCTCATGGTATTGCGGAAGGGCGGGTCGTTACACCTTTGGATCGGATTGATTGCTATCCCACTGCCAGAACGTTGAGCCATAGTCGGATTTTCACTTCCGGCATGGCCTCGTCCTGCTTGAAGAAGCGGCGTGAGTCAGTAGCGGCGGGCGTGAACCACCAGCCTTCCTTGGGGCATGGCCGCCCGGCGGGGGTACGCGGAGGTCTTTCGTCAGGCACTACGCTGGCGTGAGGGCGATACCAATCCACCAAATCCTTGGGGTAGATGCGCCACAAGAAGCTATTTCTTGCGCTCGGAATCAACTCTTCCGTCTGCAAGATGTTACGGGCGCGTTTGATGCCATCGTCAAACCAGTCGAGGTTCGCTAGGTAGTCCTTTTCGCCGAGAAAATTTTGCCTGCGCAGGTCGTTGATCTTCATGAATCAGTTCCTGTAGATCACATTTCCACAGGTTGATTGAGGCCCTCGTAGTCGTGCTCGTTGACAGGAATCTCGATATTTCTGTAGTGAATGCGCTGTCTACAAGGGACTCAGCTTCAGGTTGCCTGCTGATTACTATCCATCGAGCTGCAGACTCTGGCGGCAGGAAGATCAGTTGTTTGGAGCAGACTGATCGATGTCCCACTGCCAGATCGTGGAGCCATAGCTGCTGCCGTCGAACGCAGGCATGATTTCGCCTGACTTGAAGTGCCGGCGGCTGTTGGCCTTGGCTGGTGTTAGCCACCAACCGGTCTGAGGGCAGGGTTGACCGGCTTCGCAACGCAGGCGGCTGAGGGGATAGCCATCTAGGCCGAGTGGTGTGTCGAAATCACTGGTGACGCGATTCTCTTCACGAAGCTTGCGGCCATACGCAACGAGGTCCTTTGGATAGACCATGTGGTCGATGGCGCTGTCGTCAATGTCGAGCAAGTAACAGGTAGCGCCAGCTTCGAAAGCCCAGTAGCCGTAGTAGAACGACTCGTCCTCTTGGATCTTTTTGTGGCCGTCGTACCAGCGGGCGCCGTCCTGATATCGGTACCATTGCTTCAGGTAGGACTGAACGTGTGGAGTTGCAGCGTCTCGGCTCTCCTGGAAATAGGCTTCGATCAAGGTTGCATAGGGTTCCCCAAATAGAACAGCCTCTATGTCCTCATCTGGGTCGCCGACATAGTCAAAGACAAGTTGCTCATATAGGGCGTCCAGATGGCGATTGCTAGCCATGGCTGCGATGAGGCGTTTGATTGATCGACCATCACGAATCAGGATGGCAACGCTGATCAACTGCAGTGCCCTTTCATACTCGACCATGTTGTCGAAATCGACAGCGCAAACGGTCAAATCGGTATCGCCTTGCTCCTTGAACTTCTCTTTGAGAAATAGGCGGTAAGGAACATTAAGCTCATTCCAACGAACGAATTCGTCAACGATGGGTGCAAATTGGCGAGCAAGTGTATCGAGGTCCATACCTGCCGTGTACTCCAGCATCCACAGGTAGAACATCTCTTTGAAGACGGCACCTTGTGCATCGACTAGGTAATACGGATCGAGATCTCCTCGACGCACGCCTTTGACGCATACATCAATGCCTTCCTGCAGGCGGGCGTGAACGTTTCGATACAGCGCGTCATACAGAAACTTTTGACGACGCTTAATGTGAAGATCCTCCGGCTCAGGGAAGAAGGAGGGCGTGTTGTGCTTTGCCATGGATATATGCCAACAATTACTTGGCGCGTTGGGTACGAGGCTTTCTTTCAGCGGGTTTGGGCTGGCCAGTCACGACGCGTGTTCTCCTTGCCTGTTCATACATAGCGGTGAGCTCATCAAGTTCTGTGTAAGCGAACTGATCAGAAAGGCCGTGCGTGGGGCGATGTTTGTCATGCAAGCTCAAATCGTAATAATCGCCACCTGTGAGTGCGATGGTCCCAACATCGATGCTTACGGCCACGTGCTCTGCTGCTCCATCCGCCATGCCCTTTTTCAACACGCCACCTGGTCTAGGTGTGTAGCCTTTTGGCGGGCTCGTGCTGGGTATTGCAAAGACAACGTACACAAAGCGGTTCTTTGAGTTCCCATCGATCATTGAGGGCAATGCGCTTTCGCGCAGCCACTGCATCGACATCTGCAGTCCCTTCTTCGGCTGCGACAACATACACCACAACGCATACTGACGTTCCGTCAGATTTGCCGGGGGTTGGAGTTTGGATGACTGCTTGCCGTCAGCACGTTCCCGCCAACTATCTGCCGCCATGCCGAATAGGGCGCCGGCGGATTCGGAAGCCTTCGCCTCAACGAAGTGGAAGACGTTCTCGCCGAGCGACCAGACACCATCCACACCATTCTGATTGATGCGTACAAGATGCTCGGGGACCAACTCGGTTGGTGTGGCATGCTTGTTTTGCTCCGTCACCAGCCTCTTACTGCCTTTCCACACGGCCCCCGCGTGTTTCCCTTCGACTTTTCCATGTGGCCATGCGTCGGGAGCGTGCAGGCCCATGTGATGGTAGTGGGCCATGTGTTCGCCAATGAGCCCCTTGTACCGGCTACCGATCGCCTTCCAAGACGCACGTGTCACCCGACTAGCGGTAGTCTGCGGCCCACCGCCCGGCTCAACTTGCTGACGCTTGGTGTCCTGCTCATCCTTGTGCTTTGCCTGCTGCTTTTCGGCCGGAGGCGTCTTTCGACTGGCTGGCGTCGGCTCCTTGGCAGACGGATGGGACGATCCAGTCGATTTACTTGGACGACTCGGTTCGTGACCGCCGTGCGCGCCTGCACTTCTGCTACCGGACGTGGTCGATGCAGCGGCGACCGCCATTTGAGCAACGCGATAGCCGTCTTCGCCGATAAGGTCGGTGACGAATTCCTGCAGCGCTTGAATGCCTTGCTGAATACCCGTATGCAGCGGCCCGCGGATCGATTGCAGGCCCGGGCGCAAGTCATGTGCGAGCCCCTGTACAGAGTCAGGTAGCCACCAGTGGGACTGCTCCAACTCCGCCAGCAACTGGTCGCAGCCAGTCAAAGCATTGTCCATCTGCTGGATCGCAATTTGCGTATTGCTCGCCCAGTCCAGGGTCCGGATAAAGGTGATGGCTTTGCCCTTGGCCTTCCCGAGCATTCCGCTAACGAACGCTTCGCCACGCAGGGCACCCTTCAGCAGCTTGCGCCCTTTCCATAGAGGTTTGACGATCGTCTTGAAGAGGCTGCCCAGTTCAGGAATGCATCCGAAGGCCGCTAAGGCCAAGTCAACCCAATCATCTTTGGTGCAGTGTGGCGCTCCCTTACGCGAGATGCGGTAGATCATCCCGGAGATGTCGCGCACATTCAGTACCTGTTGGGCGACCGGGATCAGGGAAATCACACCGCCGACGATCATCGCGGCGTTGCTGGGATCTTCCTCAAAATCACCGAGTATCAGATCCTCGCAGAACTTGGTGATGTCATCGATCAGGCTCATAGTTGGACATCCTCTGCCGCGCGCGTATCCCCAGCGGCAATGCGCGCTTGTCGCTCCATCTCAATCTGTCGCTTGGCTTCGGGCTGGGCCTTTTTGTATTCGTCAGAAGTCTCTAGAGGCGGGGCTTTCCAGGGGCGTTCGTCTTCGCCAAATTCGACGTAGTACGGCAGGTTGGGCGTGCTCTCTTCACGGGCAAAACCTTGTTTGTCGAGCTTGCCTTCGCGGACGGTGTTGTCACTGAACACGATCCTGTAGGGCGCACCTTGAACGGGCTCGAGATCGTCGTACTGGTAGTTCAACTCGATGGCATTGGAAATCGTGGTGGTTCCGATTGGCAACGCCGGCAACGCCGCCGTCTGCCCCCCCGGCCCAACCAACGGATGCCCCGCCCCCTTCACCGACAACAACCCCGACGTCTCAAACGTCACCGCATTCCCCTCCAGCCGAATCATCGAATCCCCGCCATGCAGCACGACGTTCTGCTGCGCGAGAATCTCAACCGAATCCGCAGAGGACGTCACGGTGACAGCCTTGTCCGCCAGCACGGCCAGTGCATCGGTATGCGCCTGGATCGACACCGGCCCACCTTCCGCAATCGCGCGGATGCCGTTGCGCTGCGCAAACAGGCTCACGCCCTTGGCGGCAGCGGCCGCCACGACGTTGCCCACAGCCAGGTGCCAATCCGCCTGCGCGGTGCCGTGTAGGTGGCGGCCTGCATAAACCGTAGTGGTGGCCTGCGAGGCCAGCGCAATGCTCGATGGCGACTCTGCCACCAGCAGCGGCTGCCCGAACTTGTCGACCGGCTGCTGCGTGTCCTGCCCGTTGACGTTGCTGGCGTAGTGCCCGTCCTGCGATGGGTCGAGCGCCTTGTCGATCGGCTCAAACGCTTCATTGGCCGCCAGCGGCAGTGCTTGCTGGCTGGACGCAGCATCGGACAGACGCTGCGCGGTCTTCTGCGCGGCGGTGAGCTGCCCGCGCGCCTCATGCGCATCGAGCAGCGTGCCCGCCGCCTGAGCACGTGCGGTGGTCGAGAGCAGCAGGCCGGCGCCTGCACGCACCACTGCCCATGCATCGGTACGGAGTTCTGCACCAGTGCCGCGCCAACTGCCGCGGTCACCGCCCGTGGCCCCGTGCGAAGTCACATAGCCGAGATTGAGCTGGCTGTTGGCGGTGGAACTGGCCAGGCGCGTGCGCAGTTGGCCCGGATGATCGTCGACCACCCACTGGTTGTAGCCGTCGCCGCCCAGGCCCTGCGAGTGCCAGCCGGACAGGGCCTGCCCAAGCGGCGCATCGGCGGCGGGCCAGGGCAGAGCGTCCTGCGTGTTGTGCAGCTGCATGGCGATCATCGGCCGGTCGATGTCGCCGTCAATGAAGGTGAGCAGCACTTGTGTGCCCGCGCGCGGCAGGTGGTTGCCGCCCCAGTTGGGGCCGGCGCTGGCGGTCGCCACGCGCACCCAGGCGGTGACTTGCGTGCGGTCGCTGCTGCCGGGGTCGGAGAAGGCGTTGACTTCCGGCGCGCGCAGCCATGGGAAGCGCACGCGTACGCGGTGGTCGCGGTCCGTGGTGAGCGGGGCGCCATCATCGGCGATGACCACTGCAGCCTGGCCTTCCGGGGCGGTCGGGCGACGGCGATACGCGGGCACGATGGGCGCCTCAGCCGGCACGGCGACGAAACGATTGCGGTAGCTGCCGGATTCAATGGCTGTGGTACCCAGCAGGCGCGCGATGTCGGTGCCGAGGTTGTTGGCAGCCTCATGTTCGACCTGCAACGTGACGAACTCGCTGTGCTTGCTGTCGAAGTGCTGCGTGAGCTTGAAGCGTTGGCCGGCACCCAACTGGCGTACGCTGCCCTGGCCCTGGTAACGCAGGAAAGCGCCTTCGTGGGCTTGCATACGCAGCTTGGCCGCAAGGCCGGCACCTTGCGCGTCGGTAAATTGATACGGGCCGGAGGCTTCAAAGCTCTCCAGCGTGGGCAGTTCACCGCCGGTGTCGTTGGCCGTGGCTTGGCCGGAGGTGGCGGCCAGTGCTTTGTAGTCCCACGATGCCAACGTTACGGCATTGGTGCCGACACTATGTGTTTGCGAGAAACGTTCGATGGCGTCTTCGCTTTCTGTGGCGTCCACGCGGTGGAAGCGGATGTCGGATTGCGCACAGGCGGGCCGCTCAGCGTCGTTGTCGAAAATTACAACGGTATGCCGCGACTGCGCATTGTCCTGCTGCTTGTCGTCGCTCTGTTGATGCTCGATGCGGAACGAGAGACCCTCTTCCGCCAGCAGGCGCATCACGAAGGCGTAGTCGGTTTCGCGGTACTGGCAGCAGATCGAGCGCTTGGCGCACGGCTGGCTCGCGGCAATCTTGTAGTGCGCAACCGGGTACTCGGCAAAGACCTCTTCGATGATCTCAAGCGCCGTCTTGTTCTGGTAGACGAAGCAATCGCTACGGGTGCGTAGGCGATCGAGCCACGGCACGATGCGCAATCGATAGCGCGCCAGCCCCCCGTCACCGCCCAGCGATGCACAGTCCGCTACGTAGCCGTGCCATGCGCGCCAGCGGCCGTCAGCCTGCATCAGGCGCAGCGTGGCTTCTTGCGAGGCCAGCTTGACCGTATCCAGATGGGCAGACGGGCTCAGGCAATCGACCTGCAGCACGAACGAGGCCGAAACCGCCTCGGTCGCGGTAAAGCGCTCCACGACGAGGTTGTCGGAAGCGAGCGCCGTCTCGATGGTGATCTGGCGGGTTTGCTGCCCGAGCAGTGCGCCCAGGACAGCTTGTGGCACAGCGGCCGGCAGAGTGGACAAAGGCTTCATCGGAGCAGCGTCGCGATGGATGAGGATACGGGGTCAGCGGGCTGGCGCGGGTGTCGGCCGCGCCAGGGCGGCAATCAAGGCAGCGCTCAGGGCAACGAAATCGTCAGATGCGAGAAACGCGGCCCGAGCTTGATGACCTGCGAATAGCCCTCCAGCGTTTCGTTGGTCTTGGTACGCAGCGTGTGCGACAGCCCGAGAAATGCCAGCAGCCCGATCAGCGCGAACACGGCGCCGAAGATCCACAGCGGCGTCTCGCGCTTGAGTGTGTGCGCCACCTTGTCCGGCAGGGGCCAGTGTGGAGCAAAGGCCGCGCGCTTGCCCTTGATGGCGGAGATTTCATCGCCCAGACGTGCCGTCAGGTAAGCGAGCTTTTCTGGCCCTTCAAGGATGTACTTGCCGCGAAAGCCCAGCAGCAGACACATATGGAACACTTCGAGCGCCTGCAGACGCGGTGCACCGTGGGCGCGCAGCTCTTCGAGCTTGACGAAGAAGGTCTCACCGGCCAGTTGCTCGCCGAACAGCACGAGCTGCAGTGGGCGGCGCTCCCATGCCGTGCGGATCGAGAAGTTGGACGACAGGATGGTCTCGTCCACGGCCGCGCAGAAGGCGTACTTGGCATCGAACACATCTTCCGCCGACACGTTCAGACGCTTGGCACCGCGGTCGAATTCATCCAGGAAGGCGCGCACGCGAGCGAGAAAATCTTCCGCGCTGGCGGGCTGCTGGCCATTGCGCAACTGGAACAGCATGAAGAAGCCGTCATAGAGCAAGTCCAGCAGCGTGCGCGCGTGCGAGTTGGACTCACGGGCATCGGCCCCCGCATTACCGGGCGCGGGTGCCGAACCGCCAAACAGCGAAGGGGTGGTGGTAGCGCTCATGAAGTCACCGCAATCAGTTCAAGTTTGAGTTCCCGGATGCCGGCCGGGGCGTAGATGGTGATGGTCTGGGCCTGGAGCATGCGGTCGTACAGCATGCCGCGCGCTTCGATCGCGAAGTAGCACGCGCCCGGGCGCACCGGAATGGCCGGCGGCACCTGCGGGGTGTAAGTGATCGGCACGCCGGGCATGGACGAGAGCACGAGCTTTTCCACATCGTCAGGCGCGCCCAGCTTGAAGCGGGCAGGAATGGCCTCGACCAGTTCTGCCACCGGCATATCGGCCGATACCGACAGATAGAAGCTGGTCTTGTCGTCGATCTTGCCGGAGTCGATGCGGCCAAGGTGGAACGACGGGCGCGTCTCTTCCAGCGCAATTGCAAAGTAGCGCGTGGAGATGACCGTATCGAGCAGCTCGCGCACGATCGTGTCCAGCTTGGCGAACACGGGACCGGGTTGGTCATGGTCGTAGGCGGGAAGGTCGGTCAGCGTGTAGCTCTTGGTGAACGTCATCAGCGCACCGGCCAGGCGCAGCATCTCCTGGAACAGCCGCTCCGGGTGCAGATCCGGGTGGTGATACAGGTGCGAGAGCGCCGCAAAAGCCGCGTTGGCCGTGTGCAGCAGCCAGAACGAAGCGATGTCGCCCGAGCGGAATTCGATGATGTTCTTGGTCGGCTCGCGGTGGAAGCCGTATAGCGCATTGACCTTGGCCTGCAGCGCGTCAAGCAGCCGGCGCAGTCGCTGATACAGCACCGCCGATGCGTTGATCGACAGGCTCGGCGCCACGAAGCTTTCATCCAGTTCGAACCCGCCGGTGCCGGTGCGACGCACGCGCACCACGGGCAACGAGATGAACTGGTCGCGCGGCTCGGTTTCCGCCACCAGCTTGACCGACTTCTTCAGGAAGGTGATGGCGGCGGGCTCGGCCTCGGTGTAGAGGTCGGCTGTCTCTTCTTCCTCGCCCACAAAGCGCGAGCCGGATGCACCCTCGACCGGCTCGCGATAGTTGCCGCCGTTTTCCTGCAGCGGGTACAGCGCGATATGGAACGTCAGTTCCGACACGCCGGCCGGAACGGCATCAAGCACCAGCGGCGGCGGCAGAGCGTCGGCCTGGGGCGCGAAGTAAAGCTCGCCATCCGGAAAGAACAGCGAAAGCTCCGTCACACGCAGCACGCCGCTGGCGAGTGCATCGGTATCAAAGCGCGCATGGCGCACGCCCCAACTGTAGGGCTGGATCACCTGCGCCATCGCATGCAGGCGCGACTCGTGGTACGCGTCCTGGCGCTGGAAATGCTGCGGGCGCAGGAACAGTCCTTCGCCCCAGAGAATCTTTGCGGAATAGCTCACGTTGGCCCTTCTAGTGCTTGTGCATTGGCTTTTCGGTTCAACCCCGGAGCTCAACTGCCGCAGATTGCAGGCGAAAGCAGGTTCAAGTCGGATTGCGGTGTGCTGCCGGCCGGTGTGGTCGGCGTGCCGGCAGTCAAGGTCATGGCGCAGGCGTGCAGGCCGATCACGATGCCGTTCTTCTCATTCTTCTCGGTGTTGAAGGCGAACTTCCAGCGCTGGGCCGCAGGGCTGCGGAACAAAGCCACAACACCCAATGTCGTCGCCTCGCGCGAGACTTTTTCCGTGAAGTCGTAGCGCTGGCCTGGGATCAGCGTCATTTCACGAACCTGCACGAGATCGGCGCCAAGGGTTTGTTTCTCGCGTGCCGGATCGATGAAGGTGTCATACGGTGCCTGCAGGAAGCTGGTCGGGTCTTTGAGCGAATACAGGCGCACGACCAAGGCGACAGGGCGTTTGTCGTTGGCGGCATTCAGGTTGTTGCCGGCGGTGAGCTTGAGCGGCACTTCGCGCGGCGGCTTTTGGGCGTCCGGCAGGTTCGACGACTTCAGGCCCATGGCTTCCAGTGCGCCATTGGCGGCACCGGCCAGCACGCTGGCACCGGTGGAGCAGGCCGCCAGGGCCGCCACGCTTGCCCCAGCCAGTATCAGTTTGAGCACCGTCGTGACGCGGCGTTTGGGGGTGCTGCCGCAGCCCGACAGCCTCCTTGCTGCATCGAATTTCATTGTCTTCATGCCTGATTTTTGTACCGTTTAATTCTATTGATTTGACTGGCTTCGCATCCGTTAGAATAAAAGAAATCTTAAAATATTTCGGTTTCTTAATAATTGAAAACGGCGAAATGTTTCGGTTTCTTAATAATCGTGATTTGTCGTTTGGAGGTGCTGCAAAGCCTTGAATTCAAAGGAAATGTTTCGATTTCTTAATGATCCATTTTTGGTTGTCAACTTCAACGAGCGGAGTGTACTATTTCGCGCCAGTCGAGACCAACATTTAACTCGCCAATTTCGGCGATTATGATTGGATATCGACACACCGCTTTGAACTTTTGAAGAGTCTCGCCGTGGCCAAATCCATGTCTATTTCCCGCGTTCTCCGTTCCCTTATCGTGCTGGCTGGTGCCGCTGCCCTGATCACCGGCTGCGCCACAAGCAACCCTGGCCCGCAAACGGACGAGGCATTCAAGCAGAGCATGTCGGAGGCAGAAGCTGCCGCGAAGGGTGGCCAGCAGGACAAGGCCATCGACCTCTATCAGCAGATCGCCAAGGTCAACCCGACCCGCGACGAGCCTTGGGTGCGCATCGCACAGATCCAGTTCGGCGCAGAAAAATATCCGCAAGCCATCCTGGCCGCAGAGGAAGCGCTGCAGCGTGACGGTAGCGATCGCCAGGCCAAGAGCATTCTGGCTGTGAGTGGCCTGCGCGTGGCGCGCCGCTCGCTGCAAGAGCTGCGTGCCGATAGCGCGCTGGCAGGTGACGTCAAGACCGACGCACAGGTGTTGGCCAAGATGCTGCGCGACACGCTGGGCGAGCAGGTCCTCTTCCCGGGCGAGCAACAAGCTACTAAGCCGGTGGTGAAGCGCCGCCCGGTCGTGAAGCGTGCCGCTCCGGCTGCAACCGAGGCCGCCAACCATGGTGGCACAGCCGCACCTGCCGCCACGGGTGGCGCCAGCGGTAGCGCTGATCCGTTTGGCGCGCTGCGCTAAGCGATGCGCCAGTCCAGCATCTGTGGAGGAACGTGATGGCCAAGAAAGAAAGTGTGCAGAAGCGTCTGCAGAAGGTGCGCCCGCCGCGCGTGCAACTGACGTATGACGTCGAGATCGGCGACGCGATCGAGCAGAAAGAACTGCCGTTCGTCGTGGGCGTGGTGGCTGACTTGTCGGGCCAGTCGGAAGTGCCGCAGCCCAAGCTGCGCGACCGTAAGTTCGTCAACATTGATCGCGACAACTTTGACGATGTGATGTCTGGTGTCGCGCCGCGTGCGGCTTTTCAGGTGCCCAACACGTTGACGGAAGAGGGCGGCCGCTTTGGCGTCGATCTGACGTTCCGCTCGATTGAGGACTTCAGCCCCGAGGCTGTGGTGCAGCAGGTTGAGCCGCTGCGCCAGCTGCTGGAGGCGCGTTCCAAGCTGGCCGACCTGCGTAACAAGATGGCCGGTAACGACAAGCTGGAAGATCTGCTGTCCGACGTGCTCAAGAACACCGAGGCACTCGAGAAGCTCAGCGCCAAGAAGAACGGAGGCGGGGATGCTTGAGAACCAATCCACTGCGCTCGCGCAAGGCGCCTCGACGGCCGAGGCGGTCAACCTGCTCGACTCGATCGTCGAGCAGAGCCGCGTTGCCAAGTCTGATTCTGAACACGCACGCGCCAAAGACATCATTGGCGAGCTGGTCAACCAGGTTCTGGACGGCACCGTCGTGGTGTCCGACAACCTGTCGGCCACGATCGATGCGCGTGTCGCTGAACTGGACCGCCTGATCTCGTCGCAGCTGAGCGCGGTCATGCATGCGCCGGAATTCCAGAAGCTGGAATCCACCTGGCGCGGCTTGAACTACCTGGTCAAGGAAACGCAGACCGGTACGACGATCAAGATCAAGGCGCTGAACGCGACCAAGCGCGATCTCGTGCGCGACTTCAAGACCGCTATCGAATTCGACCAGAGCGCGCTGTTCAAGAAGGTGTACGAAGAAGAATTCGGTACGTTCGGCGGTGCACCGTTCGGCGCGCTGATCGGTGATTACGAAATCACGCGCCAACCAGAAGACGTGTACTTCATCGAGCAGATGGCGCACGTGGCCGCTGCCGCGCATGCACCGTTCATTGCATCGTCGTCGCCGGAGCTGCTGGGTCTGGAATCGTTTGCTGATCTGGGCAAGCCGCGTGACCTGGCCAAGGTGTTCGACACGGTGGAGTACGCCAAGTGGAAGTCGTTCCGTGAGTCGGAAGATTCGCGTTACGTGGGTCTGACGATGCCCCGCTTCCTCGGTCGTCTGCCTTACAACCCGAAGGACGGCACCACGGTTGAAGGCTTCAACTTTGTCGAAGACGTGGACGGCACCGACCACAGCAAGTACCTGTGGTGTAACGCCGCCTGGGCCTTCGGCGCACGCCTGACGGCTGCGTTTGAAGACTTTGGCTGGTGCGCGGCCATTCGCGGTGTGGAAGGTGGTGGTCTGGTCGAAGACCTGCCGACGCACACCTTCAAGACCGACGACGGCGAAGTCGCGCTCAAGTGCCCGACCGAAATCGCCATTACCGACCGCCGCGAGAAGGAACTGAGCGACCTCGGTTTCATCCCGCTGGTCCACTGCAAGAACTCCGACTACGCCGCGTTCTTCGCTGCGCAATCGGTGCAGCGCCCTAAGAAGTACGACACCGATAGCGCCAACGCCAATGCGGTGCTGTCGGCACAGCTTCAGTACATCTTCTCGGTGTCGCGCGTGGCGCACTACCTGAAGGCGATGATGCGCGACAAGATCGGCAGCTTTGCCTCGGCCAAGAACGTTGAGACGTTCCTGAACCGCTGGATCTCGCAGTACGTGCTGCTGGATGACAACGCCACGCAAGAGCAGAAGGCGCAATTCCCGCTGCGCGAGGCGTCGATCCAGGTGTCGGAGGTGCCAGGCAAGCCTGGTACGTACCGCTCGGTGGCGTTCCTGCGCCCCCACTTCCAGCTGGACGAACTCTCGATCTCGCTGCGATTGGTGGCTGATTTGCCCAAGCCCACCAACGCATAACCCGCAATTCCTGACCGGACTGTCCCCGGGGGGGAATGTTCGGGCTTAGAGCCGCTAACAAAACCCTCCTGGCGTTGTTGCGCCGCCCGAAGTTGCCCAATCGGTACTTGAGTACTGTTCGCATCGGCGTGCTTAGCCAGGAAGTTTTTGTTAGCGGCTCTTAACTGCTCGGTTTGCAGTACCAACAACCTATCTATTGAAGAGGGTCTCTGTATGAAGGATATCTACGTCAAGTTCGACAGCCCGGCGATCAAAGGGGAGTCGCAAGACAAGGATCACAAGGATTGGATCGAGATCAACAGCTGGTCGCAAGCAGTCGTGCAGCCGCGTTCGGCCACGGCTTCGACCGCCGGCGGCCACACCGCCGAGCGTTGCGAGCACCGCGACATGGTGTTCTCGAAGGATCTGGACGTGGTCAGCCCGCTGCTGTACCAGCACGCGTCGGGCGGCACGACCTTCGGTGAAGTCACGATCGAATTCTTCCGCGCAGATGGCGAAGGCAATCGCGTGAAGTACCTCGAAGTGAAGCTGAAGAACGCCATCCTGAGCGAAGTCGATTCGCAAGTGGTGGCCCAGGGCATCCCGAGCGACACGTTCAGCCTGCGTTACGCCGCTGTGCAGTGGAAATACACGCAGCAGAAGGGCGCTGGCGGCCAAGGCGGCAATTCGCAAGGCGCCTGGAGCCTCACGAAGAACGACAAGACGTACTCGGTTTAACGTTTGGCGTTCTGACTGCAAGCGCCGCAGCCGTACGCTGCGGCGTCTTGCATTGGCACTTTTAACGGCTGTATGAAAGGCTTCGAACCCAGCCTGCTCGACAAGCTCTTCGACGACGAGCCCCACGCGCCCATGCCCACGGCATTGCGCCAGCTCTCGCTTGAAGAACTCAAGAGCACGGTCGCACGCGACATCGAATCCCTGCTCAATACACGCATTGTGTTTGAGGAGGATGACCTGCATGGCTTGCCTGAGTGCAAGCGGTCGCTGCTCACCTATGGGCTCAACGATTTTGCCGGCCTGAGCCTCGCCAGCTTCTACGACCGCAACTACATCTGCCAGTCGCTCACCAAGGCGATCGAGCGCCACGAGCCGCGCCTGCAGCATGTGAATGTGTCGCTGGAGATCAACGAGCGGGCGACCAATGCGCTGTGCTTCGGCATCAGTGCGGTGCTGCTGGTGGGGCCTGCACGCGAGCCGGTGAGTTTTGACGCCACGCTGCAACCGTCCACGCTGCGGTATTCCGTTTCGCGCGGACGCGGCTGAGATTGCCTTCGGGCCTGAGCGTACCGATTGACAGCCTCAGGACCTGTACCGGACCGCAAGGAAGATGGAAGAGCTGCTGCCCTACTATGAACGAGAACTGGCCTTCCTGCGCCGGTACTCGCGCGACTTCGCCGAGCGGTATCCGAAGATCGCCGGCCGGCTCGCCATGTCCGGCGACGGCTGTGACGATCCGCACGTCGAGCGGATGATCGAATCGTTCGCCTTCCTGACCGCGCGTGTCAGCAAGAAACTCGACGACGATTACCCCGAATTTACCGAGGCCCTGCTGGAGGTCTTGTACCCCCACTATCTGCGGCCGTTCCCCTCATGTTCGGTGGCGCATTTTGATGTGCGTGGCGTGGCCGCGCAGTTGAGCGCGCCGGTCACCATCCCGCGCGGCACTTTCCTGACCACGCGCATCGTACGCAAGGTGGAATGCCGCTTTCGCACGGCGTATGACATCACCTTCGCACCGGTGCGCGTGGCCGCGGCCACCTTCGAGCGTGCGGTGTCCGCACCGGCTGCCGTGCAATTGCCCAAGGGCGCGACCGGTTCCATTGCCATCACGCTGGAGCACGTTGGCGAGCGCGGCGGCTTCGAGTCGCTGGCGCTGGACAAGCTGCGCGTCTACATGGATGGGGAACCGTCGTTCGTGGCGGCTCTGGGCGATGCGTTGTTCCTGCATACCGCTGCTGCCTACGTAGAAGGCGATCGCCCCGGTGTGTGGAAGCGTCTGATGGGCGTGCCGCTGCTGGAAGTCGGCTTTACCGAAGATGAATCCCTGATCGATTGCCCGGCCCGCTCGCACCCGGCCTATCGGCTGCTGACCGAGCACTTCAGCTTCTCGGAGAAGTTCAACTTCTTCGACATTGATCTGGCAGCACTGCGGCGTGGACTGACACCGGGTGTGCCAGTGCGCAAGCTGGTGTTGCATCTCGTGCTGAAAGATGTACGCAGCGATTCCCACGCCGCACGCCTGCTCGAGAATCTGCAAGCGGAACATTTGCGTCTGCACTGCACGCCAGTGGTCAACCTGTTCCAGCAGAAGGCGGACCCGATCCGCATCGAGCATACGGCCAGTGCGTATCCGGTGGTAGCCGACAGCCGCCGCGCGCACGGCTTCGACATCTACTCGATCGACAAGGTGCAACTCGTGCGCGAGACGACCGCGCACGAGCAGGTGACGGAGTTCCGCCCGTTCTACTCGCTGCACCACGGCGAAGAGCCTGGCCGCGCAGGGCACTACTGGCTCGCCCGTCGCAACGAGATGGTGGCGCAGCGCAGCCCCGGCTTTGAGACCGAGATCTCGATCGTCGATACGCAGTTCGACCCGGCCAGTCCGCAGACCGATACGCTGAGCCTGTCGGTCACCTGTACCAATCGCGATCTGCCGGCCACGCTGGCATTCGGTCAACCCGATGGTGACCTGTCGATGGAGGGCAGTTCGATTGCCCGCAACATCACCTTCCTGCGCAAGCCGACGCCTTCCATGCGGTTTGGCGGTGGGCGTGCGGCGCAGTGGCGGTTGATCTCGCTGCTGGCGCTGAACCACCTTTCGCTCGTGCAGAACGGGCTGCCGACATTGAAGGAGATGCTGCGTCTGCATGACCTGCCGCGCAGTGCGATTTCCGCTCGTCAGATCGAAGGCATTGTCGGACTGGACTATCAACCGGCGACGCAGTGGCTCGCCGGCAAGCCCTTCGCCACCTTTGTACGGGGCCTGGAAATCCGTCTCACGCTGGATGAAGACGCCTTTGTCGGCACGGGCCTGCATCGCTTCATTCGCGTGCTGGACCACTTCTTTGGCCTGTACGTCCACATGAACAGCTTTGTACAGCTGATTGCGGTATCGCGCCGCAGCGGCAAGGAACTGGTCAAATGCGCACCCCGCAGCGGCGAATCGATCCTGGTGTGATCCGCCGGCTGCTCAGGCAGCCGCACCGGTACCAATTTTTCCAGGCCGTGCGGCTGCTGGAGCAGCTCTTCGCAAGCCGCGGCAGTCAGGCGCCGGAGCAGGCGCTTGCCACGCGGGTGAGTTTTCGCAACACGCTGTCGCTGTCGTTTCCACCCAGCGAGCTTGCCGGCATCGAGGTGGAGCGCCTCACCCCGGCCATGCTGGAAACCGACGAGGCGTTCATCGCTGCGCTGGAAGCGGGCGCGCTCGACAACCTAGCCATCACGCCCTCCTTCTTTGGCATGCTGGGCGGGCAGGGTGCCTTGCCGCTGCGCTATACCGAGATCGTTGCCGAGCGCGAATCGGTCTGGCGTGACCGTGCAGCCCGCGCGTTCTTCGACATCTTCTCGAACCGGGCAACGGCGCTGTTCTACCTGGCGTGGAAGAAGTACCGACTGCCGTTCCAGTACGAAGTCGACAACAGCAAGCACTACCTGCCGCTGCTGTTGTCATTGGCGGGCGCGGCCGATAAGACACTGCGCAGTGATCTGACCGGCACGCCCGGCGCGATCCACGACGAAGCGCTGGCCGGCTATGCCACGGCGATGCGTCACCGGCCTGTGTCTGCCGCGTATTTGCAGCGCGTGCTGGCGGACTACTTCCAGGCGCCCGTGCGTGTGGAGCAGTTTGTAGGCGGCTGGTATCACGTGCCTGCATCGCAGTACACGCGCCTGGGCAGCACAAGCAACGTGCTTGGCGCGACGGCGCTGGCCGGTGCACGCGTCTGGCAGCGCGACCTGCGGGTGCGCCTGTGGGTCGGCCCGCTCAAGCGCGCGCAGTACCGTAACTTCCTGCCCGGCGCGCCGGGCGCTCTGGCGCTGCGCAAGATGCTGACCATCCTGTGCGGCACCACGCTCGAATTCGAAATCAAGCTGATCCTGCGCCAGCAGGACGTGACTGGCTGCACGCTCGGTGCGCAAGACAGCGGCAGGATTGGGTGGGACACCTTCCTGTGCTCGCGCCCCGCGCAGCAAGACCGCAGCGATGCCCGCTACACACTCGCGCCGCTGCACTGAATCCAACAACCGACACCTTTTCGACCCTTCGGAGCCCTGCCGCCATGGCCATCCCACTCAAGACCCTGATCGCCAAGCTGAACGCGACCAGCCGGCAGGCTGCCGAGCGCGCCGCCTCGCTGTGCATGGCGCAAGGCAACTACGAGGTCGACCTTGAACACCTGTTCCTGGCATTGCTGGAAAACCGCCGCAGCGATTTCGCGGTTGCCGCACGTGCCAGCGGCATTGATCTGGCAGCGCTGCAGCGTGATCTGGAGGCAGAGATTGGCCGCTTCCAGAAAGGCAGCACGCGCACGCCGGCGTTCTCGCCGTACCTGCCTAAGCTGTTCGAGCACGGTTGGCTGATCGCCTCGCTGGATTCCCAAATCACCCGCATCCGCTCAGGCCACCTGCTGCTGGCCCTGCTGACGGAGCCGAGCCTGTCAGCCCTGGCTGAGCGTGGCTCGCGCTTGTTTGCCAAATTCGAGGTCGATCGCCTCAAGCATGACTTTGAGCGCATGACTGCCGGTTCGGACGAGCAGGAACAAGCCGTCGATATCGCCGACGACGCAACCGCCCAGGCTGAAGATGGGAGCAAGCCCGCCGCAGCGCTGTCGTCAACGCCGGCACTCGATCAGTTCACCGTGGACCTGACGCAATCCGCGCGAGAGGGCCGCATCGACCCGGTGATCGGTCGTGACGCCGAGATCCGCCAGGTGATCGACATCCTGATGCGTCGCCGCCAGAACAACCCGATCCTGACCGGCGAGGCAGGCGTGGGCAAGACCGCCGTGGTGGAGGGTTTGGCCCTGCGCGTGGCTGCCAATGACGTGCCGCCGCCGCTGCAAGGCGTGACACTGCGCACGCTCGACATGGGTTTGCTGCAGGCCGGCGCCAGCGTGAAGGGCGAGTTCGAGAACCGCCTGAAGAACGTGATCGACGAGGTGAAGAAAAGCCCGAAGCCGATCATCCTGTTCATCGACGAGGCGCACACCATCATTGGTGCCGGTGGGCAGGCCGGCCAGAACGATGCGGCCAACCTGCTCAAGCCTGCCTTGGCGCGCGGTGAGCTGCGCACCATCGCCGCCACCACATGGAGTGAGTACAAGAAGTACTTCGAAAAGGATGCCGCGCTGGCCCGCCGCTTCCAGGTCGTCAAGGTGGAAGAGCCGAGCGAACCGCTGGCCGCATCCATGCTGCGCGGCGTGGCCCCGCTGATGGAGCGTCACTTTGGTGTGCGCGTGCTGGACGAGGCGATTACCGAGGCGGTCCGGTTGTCGCATCGCTACATCAGCGGGCGCCAACTGCCGGACAAGGCCGTCAGCGTGCTGGATACCGCCTGCGCCAAGGTGGCGCTGGGCCAGAGTGCCACGCCCGGCGCCATTGAAGACGACCAGAAGACGCTTGAGCGCCTGCAAGGCGAGATCAACGCGTTGGAGCGCGAGCAGAGCGCTGGAGCAGAACACGATGCACGCCTGGAGGCCCTGAACGCGCAGCGCGTCGAATTGGAGCAGCGCGTCGCCCAGAACACCGAACGCCTCGCCAAGGAACGTGAACTCGTCGCCCGCATCCTGGCCCTGCGCGAAGCCCGCGAAAGCGGCACCACACAAGCCGGAGAAGAAGACGCGCTGCCCGTGGCCGCCAACAGCAATGTCGTGTCGATGCCCAAGCGCGCCCGCACAGCCGATGAGCCGGACGAACTGGCCAAGCTGCTGGCCGAACTGCGCACGCTGCAGGGTGAAACCCCGATGGTGCCGCTGCAGGTGGATGGCCACGTGGTGTCGGAAATCGTCTCCGCCTGGACGGGCATTCCGCTCGGCCGCATGGTCAAGGACGAGCTGCGCACGGTGCTGAACCTCAAACCGCTGCTGGCTGCCCGCGTAATCGGCCAGAACCATGCGCTGGACGCTGTTGCCCAGCGCGTGCGCACCGCCACCGCCAACCTGGAAGACCCCAACAAGCCGCGCGGCGTGTTCCTCTTCGCTGGCCCGTCAGGCGTGGGCAAGACGGAGACCGCTCTGGCGCTGGCCGACATCCTCTACGGCGGCGAGCGCAAGCTCATCACCATCAACATGAGCGAGTACCAGGAGGCACACAGCGTGTCGGGCCTCAAGGGCTCGCCGCCGGGCTACGTCGGCTATGGCGAAGGCGGTGTACTGACTGAAGCCGTGCGCCGTAACCCGTACAGCGTGGTGCTGCTGGACGAGGTTGAGAAGGCCCATCCTGACGTGCTGGAGATGTTCTTCCAGGTGTTCGACAAGGGCGAGATGGACGATGCCGAAGGCCGCCCCATCGATTTCCGCAACACCATCATCATCCTGACGTCCAACGTCGGGTCATCGAACATCATGCAGACCTGCCTGAACAAGGCCGCAGAAGAACTGCCTGACGCCGATGTCCTGGCCGAACAACTGCGCCCGACGCTCTACAAGGCGTTCAAGCCGGCATTCCTCGGACGCATGAAGGTGGTGCCGTATTACCCGATTTCCGACGACGTACTGGCCGAGATCATCACGCTCAAGCTGGGCCGCATTCGCGACCGTGTGGCCATCAACCACAAGGCCACCTTCCAGTGGGACAACGCGCTGGTGGAATCGGTGCTCGCGCGCTGCACCGAGGTGGATGCTGGCGCCCGCGCGGTCGACCACATCCTCAACGGCACGCTGCTGCCTGAGATTGCCGAATCGGTGCTCACGCGCATGGCCGAAGGCGGCGGCGTCGAGAAGATCAAGGTGGGCGTCGGTAAGAGCGGCGAGTTCAAGTACCGCATTCAATAAGCGAGCACACCATGGTCTCTCCGACCGAGCTGGCAAACCTGTTGCGCGCGGCCTTCACCCAGGCCAACCGCCTGCTGCGGCTGGAAACGCCGCTGGGGCCGAACGTGCTGTTGCCCGAACAGCTGGACGCCGCCGAACATATGGATGCCGGCGGCTTCCGGCTGGAACTGACGGCGCTGTCCGACAACGCCGACATCGATTCCACCAAGCTGCTCGGCCAGCCCGTGCGGCTCGACCTGCTGACGCAGCAAAGCCGCAGCACGCTGCGCCCATTCCACGGCCACGTCACGCGCTTCGAGCGGCTTGGTGCCAATGGTGGCCTGGTGCGCTACCGGCTGGTGATCGAGCCGTGGCTCGCCTTCCTGCGCTACCGCCGCGACAGCTTCCTGTTCCAGGACATGTCGATCATCGAGGTGATCGACAGCATTTTTGGCGACTACCAAGGGCAAGGGCGGCTGGTGCCCGCATGGCGCTGGGCGTTGCGCGACAGCGCGGTCTACACGCGCCGCAGCGTCATCACGCAATATGAAGAGAGCGACTTCGATTTCGTCACGCGCCTGTTGGCCGAAGAGGGGCTGTTCTACTTCTTTGAACACGAGGCCAAGGATGGCGATGCGCTGGGTGTGCATCGTATGGTCATCGCCGATGCCAATGACGTGTTCACCGACAATGCGCAAGCCAGCATCCGCTTTGGCCGTGCGGACACCACTGCCACCGAAGACGTGATCGACCGCTGGCAAGGCACGCGCCGCTGGCAGACCAACGCGGTGTCGATCGCAAGCTGGGACTACCGCGCCAATGCCAAGCGCACGGCGCAGCTCGGGGGGCAACAGCAGGGCAGCGATGGCCCGCAACTGACGCTGCAGGATACCGACTACCCCGGCCAATACTGGTTTGAAGACAACAACCAGGCACAGCGTGTTGCACGGCTGATGATGGAAGCGCTTGAGTTGCGGGACAAGCAGTTTGACGGGGAAGGCAGCGTGCGTACGCTGTCCACCGGCACGCGCTTCAAGCTGACCGACCACTTTGATCACGATGAGGGCGACCAGCGCTTTGCCGTGCTGGCCGTGACACACCAGGCGCGCAACAACTTCAACGACCGCTTCGGGCAGGTGCTGACCGAAACGCTGGGCGCGTTGAAGGATGGCGATGTGCTTGGCGCCGGCAGTAACAAGGGCGCTGGCGAAGACGCCACGTTCTACCGCAACCACTTCACCGTGGTGCGCGACAGCGTGCCTGTGCGCCCCCAGCAGAGCGACGAACAAGGTCGCGCACTGCACCCGCGCCCGACCGTCAACGGCAGCCAGACCGCACTCGTGATTGGCGCCGATGGCGCGGTGCATACGGACCGCGATCACCGCATCAAGGTGCAATTCCACTGGCAGCGCGGTGCGCGCTCGGCCAGCCGCCAGTCACACCCAGCGGGCGATGACAACGCGCGCGCCAGCGCGGGCCTGGGCGCCTGGGTGCGCGTGGCCGCGCCGGTAGCGGGCCCCAACTGGGGCGGCGTGGCCTTGCCACGTGTGGGCCAGGAAGTACTGGTGGAGTTCCTGCAAGGTGACATTGACCGGCCCGTGGTGGTGGGTGCCGCTTACAACGGCACCGGCCAGACCGACGCGCAATACAACCAGAACCAAGCCGGCGCAGCCGGCGCCACCGGCAACGCGCCCGCCTGGTTTGCCGGCGACAGCAAGAGCCAGGGTGCTTACGCCCACAACGCTGTGCTCTCCGGCATCAAGACGCAGGCACTGGCGGGTAGCCAAACGGGCTCATCCGGCTACAACCAGCTCGTTTTTGATGACACGGCAGGCCAGGGCCGCACGCAGCTCAGCACCACGCAGGCCGCTACCGGCCTCGTGCTTGGCCACCATAAAGAGCAGATCGACAGCGCCCGCCAGGCAGATCTCGGCCACGGCGCCGCACTCGCCACCGACGACAGCGGCAGCGTGCGCGCTGGGGCCGGTCTTCTGCTCACCGCGCACAGTGCGGGCACAAGCGCAGCACTGCAAGACAGCGAAGCCGCTGCCAGCCAGATTGAAGCGACTAGCGATCTGGCCGAATCCCTGGCTGAAGCCGCGCAGAAGCAGAAGGCTGGCCTGGCAGATGAGCCGGCCGCTAGGGAGCTGCCCGCGCTCAAGCAGTTGCGTCACACCACAGAAGTCCTTCGTCACACAGAGAGCGCCGGCGAAGGTGCCCAGGCCGTTGCGTACAGCGAGCCGCATCTGCAGATCTCCGCGCCCAGGGGCATCGTCACCACCACGCCCGTCGACGCTGTGATCGTTGCCGGCACGCAGGTCACGCTCGCCGCCAAGCAGGATGCGAACCTGGCGGTGGGGGGCAACCTGTCCGTGGCCGTGGCCGAAGGGCTGAGCCTCTATGCACATGGCAAGTCGCTCGGGCAGGCGGGGGATGCAACTCCTGGTATCGCCATGCATGCTGCCAGCGGCAAGGTCGGGTTGAGCAGCCTCAAGGGTGAGAGCCATCTGGTGGCGGAGAAGGCCGTGACCGTGGCGTCCACGCAGGCCAACGTGACGGCGGAGGCCAAGCAGTATGTGCTCGTCAATGCCGCAGGTGCGCAGATCAAGGTGACGAACGGCACGATTGAGCTGCATGCGCCTGGGATGGTGACGTTCAAGGGGGCGGGGCATCAGTTTGTGGGGCCGGGTGGGGTGGGGGCAAACAACAACCTGACTCAGGGCAACCTGAAGGGATGTACTCCTGCTGTTGAAGGTGCTGCGCGCGAGCAGGGCGCGCTGGTGCCGCTGGGTTGAAGACGTCATGACTGATCCGCTACAAACGCAGGCCGCTGAGATCAGCCATGCCTTGCATTCGGAGGTGAACGCACGGCCGCAAGCGGATTGCATGCTGCTGATCGACACAGTGCCGCGACCGATATCGGAGGACGATGCACTGTGGGAAGGCTACTCGCAGAGTGACAATGTCCGCGTCAAACTTGCGCATCCGAAGATTGATCCCGCGCATTACCCGGCGCTGCTGCCACTGAGCATCACAAAGTTCAAAGACAGTCTTTTTCTTGAGCAAAGCGTTCTGAGCGCGCTTGAAGAGCTGCCTTCAGAAATCTTGCGAACCGGCACGGGCCGTCGGATCGCAGGTTGGTTGACGAGTTCCGAACCCATCAGCAAGGTTGCTCGCCACTTGGCGTCGAGCATGCTCCAGTACTCAACCCTGCGCGGTGGGGTTGCTTGGTTGCGACTACAAGACCCCGCTGTGCTGTGGTGGCTCTGGTCGCTCCTTTCTCCTGTACAGCGCAAGGCTTTGCTCGGCCCCATTGAAATCTTCTGGCTGCTGAATCCTGCTGGCAGATTGATCGAGTTGCGGGCGGAATCCGTCGAAGCCAAAGATGCGCAGGCTGTGCTGGCTTTGAGTTCCGAGCAGTGGAAAGACGTCGCCTGCATTGCACCGCTAAACCTTGCGATCCGTGAATGGGGGCAGGCTCAGGTTGTGGGCGCCCGGTTCGATTCCCTCTGCGCGAGCGCGCTCGCTGCCGTGCGGCGGGCATGTGCCGCCGGTTTCACTGACCAGCGCGACCTCGCTGCTTACGCGCGTTGCGCCTTGGAAATCCATCCGGAATTTGACTTGCACGCGCTGGTGCGGGCTCGGCTTGCACAGCGCGGCGAGGACGACTATTTCACGAGCTTGATCGACGACCTGGAAGAGCAGGACTGGCAACGCATTGCGAACGAGAGCAGCGTCACGGCCGTAGACTGAAGCGCCATCAAGGCAGGGTCAGTTTCGTCAAGATAACCAAGAGAATTTCATGCCGCCTAGTGCATCCCCCAGCCAGTTCTGCGAGCAGTGCAAAGCCACCGGCCTGCCTATCCTGCCGGTGCGATATGCCGTCGTACCCAAGAACATTAATCCGGCGTTGCCAGATTGGGTCAGTGGTGATCGGGTGAAAAGTGTGGCGCTGGGCGATGACTTTCAATATGCATTGCGTACGTTGCGCACCGGCTACCTGTATCTCTTCTATGACAAGAACGCACGCGGCTCCAAGCAGTGGGAGTGCTATGCGGTTGGAGAAGATGGCAGCCTGACCCGCCAACTTGACCCGAAATCTGCGCAACCGCAAAGCACGCCGGTATTGCAATGTTCGCGCCACGGCACCAACAACACGCAGGTGCACTATCTCGTGATTGAGCATCCCGAGAAATGCGGTGCGACCTGGGTTGCTTTTAGCGAGCACAAATGGAGCGACGAGACGGTCGCGGAGTACGAGAAGAACAGCAAGCTGCGCAACAAGCGCATGCAGACCATTCAGCCGGCAGTGATGGCCGCCGGAGCAAAGCACAGTCATGGCCAGATTGCCGACAAGGCTACGCTTGAGGCCGTGCTTGAGTACGCGCAAAAGAGTTCCAAGGAGCCACTGCCATTCAATCCCCCCGTGGGCACCCTCAGCGAGGAGGACGGTACCTGCAAACCCGGTAACCAGCTCGAGCAGATGAGCACTCGCTATCCGTGGTATCTGCGGACCGGCATGGCGGAGAGTACCGCCAAACACATGGAGAGTCGCGGCAAAGGCACGGACAAGCCGAGTAAGCCCCACGTGCTGGCGCTTTGGGATGCCATGGGTATCGCGCACGAACTCAACGGCTTCAGAAACGACGCGGCCGGATGGATCAAAAAGTACGGCGATGAGCGGGAACTGCAGATCAAGGCGCTCAACACCTACGATGGGCTCCAGAAAGCGCTAGAAAACCGCGCCCAGATACTGGGTGAGGAATATATTCGGCGCGGGGCTGAAGATGGTCCATTGCAGGAGGGAATACGTGAACTTGAGGAAAAGCTGAAGTCTTCGCCGGACGACGAGTATTTGCAAAAGCAACTCGCACAGTTCCGTAGTTTGCAGTCTGCGATGGCGTCAGCCGCCCCCAAGGTTGGCGAGGCGTTTGGCAAGAGCCAGGCAGCACAGGCGTGGCCAAAGTATCAAGACCGCATCGCTGACTCTGCCGGAAAATTCAAGACGAATTTCGGAAAATTCCAAGAGAAGGCGGCGGGCATCGTCGACCGACGCACCGTGCCGCTTGTTCACTGGTTGGAAGCGACGCTTCTGCTCGACACCTTGAACGACTACCACGGCCAGAACGTGGAAGACGGTTTGCTGTTCGAGCAGGATATCGGCGAAGCGATCTTCGGTCTGGGCAGTTGCCGCGCCGGCGCCCAGAAAATCTCCGAATGGGTGGCCGAATGCAAGGCCAGTGTGGAGGGCAATCTGCTGTGGCGCGTGATCGCGCTCAACCAGAATGATGCTCGAACCGAGTTGGATCGCATGCTGGCCGAGGCCAAGCAACACAAGAACCAGCGCACCGAAGCCAAGACGCTAGACTGGATTGGCTACACCACCAAGGGGCTGAAGGCTTTCGCCGATACCTATAAGAAGGCACAGAGCGTATTCGACACGAATACTAAGGCTGCCTCGCAGGCCGGTTCGCTAGCTTTCGGTGCGCGCCTGAAACCGGTGAATATGCGCGGGGCTGACAAAGTCGCCATCAGCGTGGGCGATGCGATATTCCGATTCTTTCGCATCGACACGCTGGCCGACTACGTCAGCGAGAAGATCATCCAGCATATTCTGAGTACGCGCGCATTTGTGAGTCCGGCCGATTCAGCCAACCTGATCATCGCTCAGGCCAAGAGCGAAGGGGTGCTGCGTCAGCAGATTCTGAAACGCTTGAGCACGGCGCGAGCCTTTATGGCGGCGGGCACGCCGGAGATCAAAAGTGCGCAGGCCGATGAGCTTAAGGCCGAATGGGCCAAGTTCAAGACTGGTGGGAGCGCGGGAGCTGGGCAGGCGGTTAAGGACGCGCGGCTGGCGCTGGTGGTGGGATTGATTGAAGGGGTGAACTTCGCCAAGCTGTTGGCCGAATGCAAAAAGAAGAACGACACCAAGAGCTATTTGAGCCTGTTAGCCTCGGGCATGAGCATCACGAGTGCGATGCTGGATATCAGTGCCACGGTGGCCAAGAACTTGCCGAGCATGGGCAACAGCAGTTGGACGTATCAGGGGCTGAAGATGTGGGGCGGGATGCTCAGCGGCGGGGCTAGTTTTGTTGGGACAGTGATTGACTTCAGGGATGCTGGCAAGAATTGGGGACAGGGGTACATCGGACTCACGGTGCTGTATGGCCTCAAAGGGCTCTCGGGCTCAGTGGCTGGTAGTTTGACTCTCGCTGTCACGTTCACCTACTCTGCGCCGCTCATTGCTCGGATGACTGGCAGTGCGGTTATTGGTACGGCAGTACGCAGTGCTGGTGCCAGGGCCGCGGCCATTATCGGTTTACGTGTTCTGGGCATGGCTTTGGGGGGGTGGATCACCGTGGGTTCATTCGCGATCCAGGTCATCATCTGGTGGGTAACACCAGATGCGTTGGAGAAGTGGGTCGACCACAGCGCTTTTGGCAAACTGCGCAAGAGCGATGGCTACAAGAGTGGTGATCAGCAGGACAAGGCTTTGTTGGACGCGCTAGTTGAGATGGGGTTTCAAGGATGAACGCAGCCGATCAACTGCAAGGGATGGTCAAACTTAGTGGTGCCATTACCAACTACAAGTGCACTCGAGCGAAAGCCAGCTTCGTTTTTACAGACAGTGACCGCACCCAATTGGGAGTCGTCGCCATCGCGGCCGGCGTTGCCGGGCTAAGTGGACAGGCGATCGCTACTGCCAGCTATGCGGCGAGTACGGAGGAAGAGGCGGACTACGTGGAGTTCGACTTGGACGGCAAGCCGGTCAAGGGTTGGGTCTGGCGCAGTCCATTCAAGGAGGGCGATCAGGTTGAGGTGGCGGGCGAATGGCGGGATGGCCACTACGAGGCTGGAGCGATCACAAGGCCAAGCGACCGGATGATCGCGTTGTATCCGCATTGCGCTCGGGGTGCAACGAGGCATATCAAGAATGCGGCGAAGTGGTGGTTCATTGGGGTAAGTATGTGGGTACTAGCATTTGCGCTCGTAATGCTGGTAATCACGGGGCCAAATGACTACTGGATTCTTGTAAGTAACAAAGCGTTCAGCTACGCCTTGATAGGTTCCTATGCCTTCTTCGGCATCATGACCATCAGCCTAGCCCGCAAGTGGATGCCTTTCGTACGCTTGACGGAGAGGGTATGCCGCACGTTGGGCATCCCTGATGCAGGTAATGTCGATCTGGTCAAATCCTCCAAGGCCCAGCGCAAGTCCGACGACCCTGGTGAGTACGGCACCTTCTACTTCCGCTATTGATTTGGTTCGAGAAGTGACTCGTCTTCGATTCTGATGACATCGGGGTCACTCCAAACCTGAAAAAATGAAACCAAGAAAGTACGCACTTTGGTCAGCGGCCACGGCGTTTGCCTGCCTGATCGTGGTCGTCACAGTGATCGATCAACGTCAACTGCGGCAGCTGGGCCAACCTCTTGCAGCGCCTGAGAAAATTTTCAAGACGGATGCAAAGCTCCCCTTTGACATCGCAGATGTGAAGTGGGTCGACGCCAACGGTGTTCAGCTTCTGACCGGCACGCTGCAGGACTTGAGGCAGGAAGGCGATACAACACCGCTCCCAGGTGCAATCCTCGATACGCTGCTCCCCTCCAGGGCTGAGCGCCTGCGGGAGCGGAACAACCAGATGGCGGCGGACTCCGCCGTTCGGATGGCCGCGGCGGGCCATCAGGACTTGGCCGTGCAGACCCTAATGGATCGTTTGGGCCGCGGGCACAAGCGGCAGTTCATTGCGCGCATGACGGACGAAGGCAGGATCGATATCCTGGCTAGTATCGAAGACGATCAGTCCCTCAGCCTGGTGACGGCACCAGGTGGCAAATGGATCGCGCTCGGCTCTGGTGAGTTCCCCAAGGACCGGCCCGATGACAGCCCGAGCTTCTACACGGCGTTTGTCAGCAACGATAGCGGACGTACCTGGAAATTCGATCCGAAGATTACGGTGCCGTCCAGCACCGACTTTCACGGCTACGTATCGGAAACTCGCGCCTACGCCCTTGCTACGCGTTACGGCGGAGAGCGTGAAGCGTGGACGACGTTTGATGGAGGGCACTCTTGGAAGAACGTCGACTTGGACAAGGCCGTCTGGCCGGACAATCCTGCACGTGAACATCAAGTACGCGACACGCACTGGGCATTGTTGTTCAACCCGGCGGGAAACGCAGTCGGCTGGTCGACGATGTCGGTAATTACCGTGGATGATGAAGGGCAGGAGAAAAGCCGTAAGCCTGTCGAGGCCCGCCGGTTTGATTTGAGCCTCTCTGGATCGCAAGCTGCCGTACGCAATGTTGCGGCCACGCCCGATGCCGGCCCGGCGAATGAGCCCAGCTACAGAATCTTGCAATCGGATTCCGGAGATACTCTGTTCGCACAGCCAGAAGGCCGCTTGCGTTACCTCGACCCGACAACTGGGGCTTGGGGGACAAGCACCATCCCGGATATTCGTGGAGCGTCCCCCTGGATAGACACCGACAAGATGTGGTCGGGCAAGGACGTCTGGGTTGTGCGAGCCCGTGGAGATACGGCATGGAACATCGTCGCCTGCTATATGCCGCCGTATTTCGGTAATACGCGCAACTGCGGAGGTGCATCGGCCGGAGCCTATTTCTATAGCCGGGACAAGGGCCATTCCTGGACGCCGTTTCTCCTGCCACGTTCGCCTGGCGAAAGCGACTACACCATCAACGTCATTGGATGGGATACCCGGCGGCAAGGCCTGCTTGTCATGCGACGTGATCCGGAGAATTCTGAGCGTGAGCAGATCGAACTCTATCGCTTACCAGAGCGTTCGTAAGTGGCCCGATGCGTAAGGATACTCGTAGCTTTGCAAGCCGAACGGCTCGAGCCAGTCATGCTTGAAACTTGCGATCAGTACTACAGATAGCTACGGGCCACTTGTCTCCACCTGCGATGGCAGAAACTCGCTCCAAACTGCAACCCCAAAGCCCCTACTGGTATGAGGATCTGCCCTCCCCTACGGCTGCGCTCGATGCGGGGAAGAAGGGCGATCAACCAGATCCTGGTCTTGATGTCCGCTACATCGATGCTGCTGTGTGCGAGCTGTCACGGGTCACATCGATCCAGCGCGGCTTCGGTTTGATGTTCGGTATCGGCATATCGATCGGATTCGTTGCCATGCTGCCGTTCCTCGCTGAGATATATGCGGATGGCAAGCCACAAGAGTCCCCATTCATGGCATCGTTCCTGATGGTGGTGCTATTGGTGCTCGTGGTGCTTCTGATCCACATGATCAAAAGGGCAATCAGAACGCCGCTGGACTTGCCGGTCTTGTTTGACAGGAACAGTCAAAAGATTTTCGCGCTTGAATATCTCGCGAAGCCCAATCCGTTTGTGAGGTGGAAAACGGTGATCAAGGAGTTTGACTGGTCTTGTGTTGAGGCCGAGGTTGGGAAGATCGCTGGGTACAACGGGAAGACGTATTCAGTGCGGTACGGATTGATTCTCGCGCAATGCGAGCAAGGTACGACCAAGGTTGAGGACCGGATCATCTTGAAGCAGGACGTGGGTGGTCCACTGGTACTTCACAAGATGTGGGCATACATTCGCTGCTACATGAATGAAAGGCCGGAGCGTCTGCGGGCGATCAAGCCGTTTCCGCGCGACGTTAACTTCAGGCGCTGCGTGCTGGAGTTCTATCCGCTGTTTGATCGGACGGCGGAGGGCAAACGCATTCGCGCAAGCATGCACATCGTTGAGCAAGTCCTTCTGACGGTATTCTGCGTGCCGCTGTTCTGGCTGTTCCTGCCCGCGGGCGTGTTCGAGTACATCGGACAACGTCTTGCCCCAAAGCCGAAATGGCCTGCAGAAGTCATTTCGCAAATTGCTGCGCTGCGCGCGCAGGCAACGAATGGAGCGTAGGGTCGCACGCTTGGCCAATCAAGCTGTTCCCGTACACGTGATGCTTCTGGCGTCGTCTTCTGGAGTTCTATCCCTGTATGCCTTTGTGCTTACCAGTAGCGTGGGATAACGCGTCCGCATTGTCACGTTCGCCCAGAGTCGTGAATAAAAAGATGCACGGAACGCCAGGATCCAACGATGTTCACTTTTGAAGCAGCGTTTCATCGTTATCGGCGCAAGCATGGCATCGCCAGGGCACTGGAGGACTATGCCGATTTGCAAGACGCTCCCATGAAGCACGCGCTTGATGCCACCTCGTCCGAACCGGCCATCTTGTGGCCCCCCAAGCCCACGGTCTTTGATTTCAACGAGCACTTCCTGGAACTGAGCAATCTGCGCAACGACGGACCGCCGCGCTGGATAGCCTTGATGCTCCTGGTGGTGGTCATCCCGCTATGTCTGCTGATGAGTGTGGGTGCACTGTGGTTCTTGTGGGATATCGTGTTTGTTGGCAATCCGAAGATGCCGTTTCCACCGAACTCCTTCAAGGAGCTTGGGTTGCTTTTGGGGATGTTGGTGCTCTCCGTGCTCGGTGTGCCCATGACCCTCATGCTGTGGCGCGAATGCCAAGGCCAGGTACTCACAGCGCGCTGTGCGCGTTATCGCTTCAACCGGACCACAGGCAAGGTCTATATGCTGCGGCCCGCGCGATGGGGAGGCAACGCAGTGCTGGACTGGTCGCGTGCCCAAGCGCATGTGCATTGGGCACCGCCTCCTGAATCGGCGCAGAGGCAAGGCGATGCGGCCTCGATCAACGATACGACTCAGCAACTCCGAAGAGAGGTGGATTTGTCGCGACGCACCGGCATGGAGATGGATGGCGGTCTTGTTCTCTCCGGACTGTTGGATCTGATCTTCAGTTTTAGCGTGCCCGCCTATGAACTGTCCGACGAAGCACGCCAAAAGCGGCGCAACGCAAGTGAGAGCGGCTGCCTGCTGTTGTACTGGCCACCGCTGGACGCAGCGGATCCGCAACGACGTGGAGAGGATCTGATCTGGGTTGGGCCGCGGAACAGTGGCGAGCGTCTTTGGCGCTACATACAGACGTTCATGCAGAAGGGAATGGATGCTGTGCAAGCCCCCGATATGCCGAATGATTGGATGCACAAAGGCCGCAACCCAGAGCAAGTGTTCAACTGGCTGGCGGAGTGCCTGTGCTATTGGCCCGTCTTTCCTGCGGAGTGGAAGAGCGACGTCGGCCAAGCCAGGCGCGAAAACGGCATCGGACCGGAGCAACCGCTGAGCTGGCCTGCCAAGTTGCCCTAGCCCATGGAAGACATTGTTTTTCGCAGAGGCGTCAGCGCGGGCTGAGTTGGGTGCGAAGCCAAATGAAGATTTGGAAACAATCCCCCCAAATCCATGCACCCTGAGTAGCATCACCACCGTCGAATCCAGTCGCTGCCGAGCGGGGATCGCCCCATTTTCAAACGCACCAACATGGCCCAATTGTTCCGTCTTGCCGCTGCCACGATCTTCGCCGCGCTGATCGCCAGCCCGGCACTGGCCGGCGACGACGCGCCACTCCAGGTGTCGTACCGTCAGGTGCTGACCGAGTACTTCAAGGACGCACCCAGCGCTGCCAAGAAGTACGATGGTCATCGCCTCGAGTTCAAGGGGCAGGTGTACCCGCTGTCCGACGACAGTTTGAACACGCTGGCCGTTACCGAAGACCTCAAGGTTGGCGCCCCGTTTCAGGATGACCAGCGCGACGCGTTGAAGGCCATGTTCCCTGACAACAAACTCTCGGCGTACAAGCCCAGCAAGGACATCACGCTGGATTGCCTGAACCGGCAGTTCGTTGGCCTGACGCTTGCCCTGACCGATTGCCGCGTCGCCAAGCCCTGAACGTTCACCCGCATTGCATCCTCGCTTCTGACCATGGCTTCTCTTCCGTTCGAACAACTGCTGGCCCCGCTGCCAGGCGCCCAACCTTGCGGCGAAGACATGCTCTTCTCCGCCGAATTCGACAGCATTCAAGAGTCGCGCCGCTTTGATGACCCGTCGCTCGACCAGGGCGAGTGGGTGACCGAGATCAAGGAGGCCAACTGGCGTGCCGTCATCACCGAGAGTACGTCGCTGCTGCAGAACCGCACGAAGGATCTGCGCCTGCTCGCGTGGCTGACCGAAGCCCTGTCGAAGGAGCGCGGTTTTGCGGGCCTGCGCGAGGGCTATGAGCTGATCTCCGGCCTGTGCGAGCAGTACTGGGAGCACATCTACCCGCTGCCCGAGGCCGACGACCCTGAGGCCCGCATGGGCAGCATGGCGTGGCTGGCTGCGCGCTCGAGCCAACTGATCCGCGAAGTGCCGCTGGTGGATGCATCCAAGGGCGGCTACAGCCTCGTTGACTGGGAAGTTGCGAGCAGCTTGGTCGAGGCGATCCGCCGTGATCCGGATCAGGCCGATGAGCTCGCGCGCGGCAAGGTCACGCAGGAACAATTCGAGGCAGCCAAGAGGGCGACGTCACCGGCGTTCTACAAGACGCTGCATGACGATGTGGTGGGTTGCGGGGCTGCGTTGCTGCGGTTGCAATCTGTGCTCGATGGGCGCGCCGGGGACCATGCCCCGAGCTTCCGCGCGGCTCGCGAGACGTTGCAGACGGTGCGTGCGCTGGTCGAGCGTTTTGGTGGCAAGCCCCCCGAGCCCAAGCCGGCTCCGGTGGAGGCCAAGGCAACCCAGCAAGCTGCCGGGCAGGCTGCAACGGAAGCGGTTGTCGCGACTGTCGTGGGCCCGATCCGCTCGCGCGCACAAGCGCTGGATCAGTTGCGTGAAGTGGCGGAGTTCTTCCGCCAGACCGAGCCGCACAGCCCGGTGGCGTATCTCGCTGCGCGCGCCGCCAAGTGGGGCGACATGCCACTGCATGCCTGGCTGCGCACGGTGGTCAAGGACGACGCGACGTTGTCGCAGATTGAAGAGTTGCTGGGTTTGGGCGATCCGTCGCCGGATAGCGCGGGCTGATCTTCGGTATGGGCCCCAACCAGGCACGATGTCTGGCGTGGGGTCTATGCAGATGCAAACCTCGTCAACTGCTCGAACAACCGCCACACCCACTCGATCCGCAACTACTGGAACTGCAGCTACTCGAGCTACCACTGCTTGAGCTGCAATTACTCGACGTGTCGCTCCCAGAGCCTCCGGAGCTGGCTGGCATTCCCGGCCCGCCCATCATCGATCGGTATCCGGCCCAGGCTGTGCCGGTCAACACGCTGGTACCGCCCAACGCCGTCATCCAGAGCAGGTCGGTCTTCGACCAACTGGCATCGGACGTCTGTTGGCCGCGCCGACGGTAAGCATCGAGCGCGGCGTCGGCTGTCGCAGTCGGTCCGGCGCTACCGACGCCGACCAGTCGTGCGGTCAACCACCAGTACGCGACTGCGAACGAAGCCATTTCGATCAGCAGCCACATCACCGGGCGCTCTCGGGCCAAGCCAACAAATACCTTCGTCACGCCGAGCCCGAGTACCAGCAGCGCAATCGCCCATGCAGCCAGCGTTGTTGCTCGCATGGAGCCGGACGCCCACATCCATCCCTGACCTTGCAGCCGTGCCGTCATTTCGGATGCATCGTTGACGAGTCGATCCCGAAAGCTTGGCCATGGCGAGCGGTGCTGCTTTTGCTGGTTGAGCCAAGCCCATGCGTCCACGTGGCGCTCGGGCGCGCGCTCCGTGTTGGCGACTACGTAGGTTTTGCGGTCGCGGCCTTTCTTCGCTGGATGGGCAATGCGGATCGCACCTGCGTCGAGCAGCGCGAGTGTTACGACCTGCGCCATTCGCGAAGCATCGCCTGTAATGAGTGCAGCCGCGTCAGGCGTAAGCGCGTGCGGTGCGCTGCCGAGCGCCACCCCCCGCGGGCGACGCTTATAGGTGAACTGGTGCAGGCCCCGGATCGACAGACAAGCCATCACACACACGCCCAGATAGAACGCGAGAAAGCGCGGTCCTGGATAGTTCAGCACACCGACATCCGGCGCAGCACGCGTGGTGATGGCGATGAGGGCGACGCCGATCACGAGCCACGCCAGCGGCATGATTCGACGAACGGTCGAGGCACGTGGCGGCGACGCTGTATTGTGCGGACGCCATGCGCGGCCATCTGCCTCTTGCGCTGCCACGTTCTCCGGCGTCGGCCAGACATCGGGGGGCGGTTCGACGCCGAACGTGCGCCGGTAACTGTCAAGCGTTTGCTGGTAGTGGCGCGCGTAGGTGTCCTCTTCATCCGGCGCGCCGATGCCCGGGGCATGGTGGAGCGGGGCGCGTAGTACTTCCGCGCAGAACACCGTCCAATAGTCTTTCGAGTATTGCAGGTGCAGATGCCAGGCGGCATCGATCGCCTCTGACGGCGTAACCGGGTGCCCGGCGTACACCGCCAGATAGGCAAAGCGCTTGTACTCCTCGATGACAGTCAGCGTGTACAGAGACGACCATCCCTCGGCTTCTGCCAGGCGGCGGCTGAACGGCATCGGAGCGTCAGGCGCATCGAGCGAATACTGGCTCAGCCGAAGCAGGCAGGCGTCGCGATCTGCGTCGGTCAGGGTGGCCTTGAGCGCGGATGTGGGATCGGATTCCGGAAAGGCGGAGGAAGGGGCCGGTGTCATAGATGGCTAATCTGATTAGCGGATGCTGCGTTGTGCGGCATCGCACCGTACCCCTTGTACAAACTGGCGTCAGGCAACAATTGCGTCACTGACTCGCCCGAAACTCAATCCGCCGATTGCGTGAACGCCCTTCATCCGTGTTGTTGGCCGCCACAGGCTGATCCGGTCCCACGCCAATCGCTGTCAACGTGCCTTGCTCGGCACCCTTGGCAATCAGGTAGTTCTTCACCGTTTCCGCACGCGCCTGGCTCAGGTTGAGGTTCATCGCGCGGCTGCCCGAGTTGTCGGTGTGGCCGACGATCTCGATCTTGCGGCCGTTCAGGCGCGGCAGCACGGTGTACATCTCATCCAGAATCGCACGGCCCTTGGGCGTGAGCGTGGCGCTGCCGGTTTCAAACTCGATGATGCGGTTGGCCAGCGTCTTGTCCAGCAGGCCCTGTTCGGACACCGCCGCCACGCGCAGACCGTTCTTGATCGTGTAGCTCTGACCCAGCGTGGTGGCCATGTCGCTGGTGATCTGCTGGCGCTGCGCCTCGTTGCCCACATCGCCGTGCAGCGAGACCTGTGTGCCGTCGACGTTGAGTTGGCCGCGGTTGACCTGCTTGATGGCCGGCGACAGGATCTTCTGCACATTGGCCGACCAGTTGGGCGGCGACACCACGTTGCCCACCTCGATCTGGTCCAGCACGTTGGCGCTGCCGTACAGCTCGCGCAGCTTGGCCAGCACACTGGCCTTGGTGGCCTCGTCGGGCACCGTACCACCGGCGACGACCTGGCCCGGGTTCGGTGTGGCTGCGGTCACCGTTGCGGCAGCCGGCGGCTGGTCGCCAGGGGCAGCGAAGGCGAGGCGGGACAGCGCGGCGAGGCACACCATCAGGATCGCTGCTGGCCGGAAGCCACGCTTGATTGCATCCAGACCCATGTTCATTCTCCGATGAAGACTTCGCGGAAGGTGTCGACCGCCACGCGCAGCGAAAGCTGCGGTTGATCCAGGTAACTCACGAACTTGGCCAAGCCGTACTCTCCGCTCACGTGCTGGTCGACCCATTCCGGATCGTCGATGTTGATGTTCTGCTCGGCATACGCCAGCGGCGACATCACGCTATGCAGCGTGCGCGACGATGCGCCGTTGAAGCCGATGACCAGGCGCTCTGCGCCGTTGATCTCGCCCAGGAACAGCGAGAGTTCAAAGTCTGCGCGCTGCAGGAAGCGCGACACCAGTTCCAGCCAGAAACTCGCCACCAGACTGCGGTACAGCGGGTCGGCCGGCAGGGGCAGGGTGAGCCCTTTCTCCAGGCGCGATGAGCCGTTGGCCATGACCGGCTGCAGCAGCGTGCCGAGTGCGAGCAGCGTGCGGCGCAGGCGGATGTTGTGGCCTTCGGTGCGCAGCATCTGCTCGAGCCCCGAGACGGTCTGGAAGTCGATGAAATCCGAAAAGCTGGCGTCGTAGGCCTGCGTGCCGTTGTCGGTTTCCACGCTGTGCTGCCCCTCGGCCAGCAGGCGCAGGCCCTCGGTGGCATCCGAGGCCTGACTGAGCGAGATCATCTGCTGGCCGGCGCGTGTCCACAGGCGAGCCAGTGCGATCGGGCTGCGCGCGATGAAGCTGATGGGGCGATCCACCTCCATCGCAGCCGCCGTCAGAAACGGAAAGCGGCGCGAAGACAGGTCGCTGCTGGCCATCAGCGTACCGGCAATCGCCAGCCGGCTCTGCGAGCCCAGGAAGGCGAATTGCACCGGCTTCCAGGTGTCGTAGGTGGTCTTCCAGTCCGGCGCTTCGGCCAGCAGTTCCATGCCTTGCGCCAGCCAGCGGTCAAGCGTGTCGAGCAACTGGACGTTGTTGGCGCTTTTGACAAAGTCGCCACGCGATGGAAGCTTGCCGAAGTATGAAAGCTGCAACTGCGTCAGGCTCATTGTGCCGTCCCCCCTTGCTCTTCCGTAACGGCGGACCGGGTTGCGGCCTGCGTCTGAGCAGGGGCCGGTGTGCGGCCCGCCGGCGGCGAGCCGGCTGGGGCGGGCGGGGTGGAGGTGTTCAGCGGCGCGTTCATGTCGGCAATCGACGTCGGCAGGCGCAGGCCGCGCAGGCCCTGGCCTTGCGGCGAGTCAGAAGCCGTGGTGCCGCCGGTCTGCGGGCTGCTGATGATGCGCAGACTGATGGCAACCGTCAGGCCGTCCTTCGTCCACGACAGATCGAAGGCGCCGTCCGGGCGACGCTTGCGCTGCGCGGTGGCAATCAGGCGTTCCAAGCCAAAGCGGCCCGGCTCGTTGAGCAGTTCCACCGTGCGGCCGTCAAACGTGGTGGCCGTGACCTTTGCACCCGGCGTGCCTTGCGGGTTTGGCCACACAAAGTTGGCCCACTGCGGCGGCGTGTTGCGATAGCGCAGTTGCTGGCCGTCAATCTCGATCGTGTATTCGGTCGCGCCTTGCGACGGCACCGGCAGGATCTGGAACACCGTCTGGGGGGCGGCAGCGGCTGCACCGCCGGCACCACCACCCGCCGCGCCGCCCGTGAGCGGCGCGATCCAGCGCGTGAAGCCTGTCGTGAACTCGGGTACGAACGACAGACCCAGATCCCCCCACGTGCGTGCGGCAAGCATGTCGCCACGGCGTACCGACAACGGGCCGATGGTCGTGCTGGCGAACTTGGCGATCGAGCCATCCGGGCCGAACACCTGGCCGATCTCCGCCGCGCTCGCTTCGATCTTGGCGTTGGCCGAGAACGGGTACTTGTCTGCCAGCGTCGTTGCAAACGGCTGGTAGACCTGTGCGTTCCACACCTTGTTGATTTCGGCTGTGGCCGGGCGGATCACCACCGCATACGACTGCAGCAGGGGGCGCACCAGCAGCGGGCGCAGCGTTGCGCGCTCGCTGTCGGTCATACCGGTCAGCATCTGCTCATCCACGTACTTGAGCGTGTCGGCCAGTTCCGAGCCGCTGCCATCCAGCGTCTGCTGCATGAGCTGGCGTGCGCCCGGGCCGGGGTCGCCCTGGTTCTTGATGAGGTTGAAGCGGGTGCGCACCTTCGACAGCGAATCCATATAGCCGCGCAGCAGGGACTTGTCATCACGCACCATCACCACACGCGCCAGGCCAGAGAATTCCTTGCCCACCGGGCCCATCGGGATCGTGCCGGCATCCGCGGCGTTGCCCATGTCGACATTGACGTTCACCTGCGACGGCGTCTGACGTGCAAACAGTTGCTTGAACCAGCCCAGCACGCCGGTCTTGGCTTGCTTGAGGCCCGCATTGAGCATCGACGGGTTGTCCCACGAAGTCTGGTCGTAGGCGGTGTCGAGCACCTTGCGGATCGGCGAATTGGTCGGGTCACCCAGCAGGTTCATGCCGGTAACAGCCTGGTCGAAGCCGATGAAGTCCTGAATGGCCACGCCTTGCATGAAGCGTTGCCACTCGCGGGCGTACTCGGTCTTGTACATCGTGACCAGCGCCTTCTGGATCTGCTCGGGGCTACCTTCCAGCGTCAGGTCGTCGCGTGCAGCGACGTTGAGCACCCAGTCCTTGGTCTGCAGCTCCTTGTTGGCGGCTTCGCGGATGGCGGGCTGCACATAACCCAGCCACGCTTCCTTGGTGAAGGTGCCGGGCACGGCGTAGCTGCCGGCGACCACGCCAGCGCCGGTCTCACCGACGATGCGGGCGACCGTCATCGGGGCATAGCGCGTGGAGGCGCGGGCCTTGATCTCGGCATAGGCGCGCTCGCGGGCCGGCATGCCGCGCACCACGCGGCGCAGGTTCTCGCGCGTCTGGTCGACCAGCGAGAGGTTGCCTTCCAGCATCGGCCAGTTGTCGTCGTTGACGTGCGCCAGGAAGAACGACAGGTTGCGTTCGGCCGAGCGGATCATCTGCTCGCGCGGCATGTTGCCCCGGTTGTCTTCCAGCCAACCGCGCCAGAAGCGTGTGATCTGATCGGTCAGGTGCGCGACCTCCACGTGACGCTTGTCTGACAGCATCAGGTAGGTCTTGAGCGCGTTGTAGCCGTCTTCCACGTTGGTGGGTGAGGCATCGGTGTAGCGCTTGGCACCGGTCGAGGCGGTGGCCTGGTTGTTGTTTGCCGGCGCGTTGGCGGCGGCACCCGAGGCTGCACCCACCGTGGCGGTGGCCGTGGTCACAGACGTGGTCATCACCGCGCCGGTTTCGGGCGGACGCACCATCGGCGCGAGCTGATCCGGGTGCGCGTTGACTTCAGCCAGGAAGGTTTCGATCGCACCGCCCACCGGCTTGAGCATGACCTGACGCAGTCCGTTGTAGTACTCGTCCAGCAGCTTGTGCTGCAGCGTGTCGCCCTGGTACAGGCCCAGCGACAGCGCGAGCGGGTGGTCGTTGCGATAGCGGTCGAGTTGCTCGATGCGGTCTTGCAGCATGTCGAGCGCTTCCAGGCGGGCCTGCAGGTCGACGCGGTTCTGCTGCATCTTCACGATCTTGTCGAGATCGGCCTGCACGTTGGCCGTCAGCGTGCGGTTGCCCATGTACGACCACGTCCAGCCGCCCAGCATCAGGCCCAGCGCCAGCACCAGTCCGAAGAAGGTGGCGATGCGCAGGCGCGTCTTGGCGGGGCTCGCAAACTGACGCACCGTCTGGCGGTCCGCAAAAATCACCTTGGAGAACAGGTCCCGCAGGAAGAAGCCGTTCTTGGAAAACACTTCGCGGCTGCGCGCTGCGCCGTCGGTCGACAGCCCGAACCGGCGTGCGATGCGCTCGGCCGATGCGCTGTTGGTGGCGCCTTCCTGCAGCGCGCTGGTGAAGTAGAAGCCGCGGAACACGGGCTTGTACTGGAAGGGGTTCTCATCAAACAGCGTGACCAGGAACGAGCGCAGCGTCGGCTTGATCGACGCAAACTCCAGCGGGAAGCTCAGCAGCCCCGGCGAGAGCTTGTTCTTCTGATGCAGCGCGATCTGCGCCACGCTGATCTCTTTCAGGCCGTCGCACAGCTCGTCAAAGCGCTGGTCGAACATGGCCGCCACATCGGGTTTGGCATCCGGCTCGAAGGGCAGGGAGGAGCCCCACACGCGGTCGCGCTCCTGTTTCTCGCTGTCGCCAAAGAATTCGGTAAAGCCGGTGATCAGATCCGCCTTGGTGAACATCACGTACACCGGGGCGAACACCTCTAGGCGCTCCGTCAGTTCCTGCACGCGCTGGCGCAGGTTCTTGGCCAGGTTGATGGCGAACTCGGGGCGGTTCTGCGTGAGTTCCGACACGCTTACCGTCACCACGATGCCGTTAATCGGGGCTTTCGGGCGATAGCGCTTGAGCAGGTCAAGAAAGCCGAGCCATTCGCGGCGGTCTTCTTCATGCACCGAGTAGCGGCCGGCAGTGTCGAGCAGGATGCCTTCCGTGGTGAAGAACCAGTCGCAGTTACGCGTACCGCCAATGCCCTGAATGACCGCGCCACCCTTGTCGGCAAACGGAAACTGCAGGCCCGAATTCAGCACCGCCGTGCTCTTGCCCGCCGCCGGGTTGCCGATCACGATATACCACGGCAGTTCATACAGCGCGGCGTCTCCCGACATCTGCCCGAGCTTGGAGCGCTTGATGGTCTTGACGGCTTCAGCCAGACGCACGCGCAGCGCTTCGACTTCTTCGCGTTTGTCGGGTGTGGCGGCCTTGTCGGCGGCGGCCTGCTCCAGCACGCCCTCCAGCTTCTTGCTTGCCTGACGCGCGCGCCAGCGTTTCCAGAGATAGGCCACCAGCCACAGCGCCAGCAGCACGCCCAGCGCGATGCCGGCCCAGACCAGGCCAATCTCGAAGGTCTGCGCAATCAGCAGCAGAAAGATGGTCAGCACGATCACGCCGAGAACGGACAGTGTGCGTGAGTTGGTCAGGAAGTTCAGGAAGCGTTGCATGTTGCCTTCGGCTCGTGGGCGGACAAGGTCGGGTTCGAGATCGGAATTCGGGGTCAGGTCAGGCTCGGCACTACCGCAATGGCGCCGCGCTGCTGGATGTCGTTGGCGGTGATGGCCAGCACGGGCTTGCCGCTTTGCTGGCTCAACTGGTGCGCCACCACCACGGGCAGCAGGGAACCCGCCGCGCCGACGTAACCGCACGGCGTGCCCAGGGGCAGCAGATCGGCGGCCACGTCCAGCGTGGGAAAGCGTTCAGAGAAGATGCGCGCGACTTCCACCGTGCGCACGGGGTGCATGCCGGTGTCGGTGACAACGCTGGCGACGAGCGGTTCCTCCTCGGCAGCGGCAGGCGCTTTTCCGTTTGCGCCGGCCGGTGCGGCAGCGAGGGTCTCCAGCACGTGACGTACCGCCCCGCCAAGGGCTTCCAGTTGCGGCTGGCCACGATCGGGCGTGGGCGCTTCCAGGCGAGCCACGCTGGCACGGGTGATTGTGATGGCGGCCGGCGGCGCGTCATCACCCGTGTCATCAACAGACGGGGTTACCGAGGCAACAGCAAGGGCCGGCGCGCAGAGCAATACGCCAGCGGCGGCTTCGCCCGGCACACGGCCATGCTGGCGATTGGCCTCGAACAACTGCTCGTTTTGCGTCAGTTGCTCCACGGCGCTTGGGCCGACCAGCGAGTCGGCCACCACCAGCATGCGCAGCACGCGCTCGTCGCTTGTGCGGTTCACAGCCTGCGTGGCGCGGTCGAGGAGCAGTAGCGCATCGGCATCGCCCTTGGCGGTGATCGGTTCAAGGGTGAGGTGATCGGCTCGCCAGATCACGCCAATGCGCTGGCGCAGCCAGGCATCTGCGGCGGCCTGTTGTTGCGGTGTCCACTCGCGCGGCAGCAGGGCGGTGATGACGAGCCGCGTGGCATCCGGGCCGGCGGGTTCTGGGTGTTGCGCGACGGCATGGGCTGCAAGTTCTTCGGCAACCTGCCCGGCGAGCGTCAACGCGCGCAGGTGTTCGTCCAGCCAGTCCACGTCTGGATGGCGCTCTGTCAGCTCGGTGCGCAGGTCTTCGATGTCGAGGCCATCCACCGGCGCAGCAAAGATTGGTTGGCCAAAGCCTTGTACGTCCGTCAGGCCCGGCTGGGTGCTGGCCTGCACGGCGTCCACCAGTGATGCCGCATCGCTGCCGCCCGGCGCGCGCAGCGCACTGGCGAGCAGAACGGCACGCCAGTGGCGCGTGGCATCCTGCGGGTCGGCCGGTGTGCCATCGCTCTTGGCGGCAGCAGCGGGCGCTGCGGCCGAGAGTTCGCGGCCCGCGGCAACGTTGGTGCGGATGCCGTCCAGCGCCCGCTTGATGACCCAATAGCCAATCACCATGCCCAGCGGCAGCAAGAACAGGTAGGTGACGATGTCGGCGGTGCTCGGCATGCGGTTGGTGGTCTGCCACCACACGATGACGGCAATCCACACCACCACGAACGCTGCCAGCAGCGTCAACCCGGACCGGAAGAGTCGTGCAGCCATGTCGTTCTCAGATGCTGCCCGTGTTGCCCTGGCTGGACAGGAGCGTGGCGCCGCAGGCGGTCTTATCACCGTGGCGCGCAGCCTGCTTGCCATCGATGATGACGTTCGGGTCTCCGGTGACGATGACCGTGGTGCCGCCATGCCCCTGCTTGGGGCAGGTGACCTTGTCGCCCACACAGGCGATGCCCTTGCCGCCCGTGGACGTATTGCCCGACGCGCTGATCACCACACCGCCGTGGTCCGTCTTGTCACCCAGCAGGATGAAGGGACGTGTCATTGCTTGCTCCCCGTATGTGTTCGATTCATCGATTCGTCATTGGCCTGGCGCCTCGGGGCGCTTGCCGAGTACGCCCTTGCGGCGCAGCTCCACGTGGCCCAAGTCCATCATCTTCCAGCGGCCGCCCCACACGAGGCCGACCGATTCCGCCGTTTGCCCATACAACTCGTAGCCGCGCATCGCCCAAGGATCTTTCTCGCTAATCACCAGCTTGCCGTCGCGGAAGAACGCGCTGTCTGCCGCCAGGCCGTACTGGTGGTAGCTCTGATACGCCCCGGCCTGCGTGACGTTGCTACCCATCGCCGCCAGCTTGGCTTGCCGATCGGGGCTGCGAAAGCCTTCGAGCAGCGCCATCTCGTAACCGTGTTCGTCGCGCATGATCTTGTAGACGAGCAGCAGACGCTGGCGGAAATCGGCGTCGAGCAGGTTCCAGTCGCGGCTTGCATCGCGGATGGCCGGGCGGATCAGCTCGACCTCGCGCGTGGTGAACACCTCGGGCGGCAACGGCGGCGGCGGGATCAGCCGTTCCCCGTTGAGCAGCGCAGAGATGTGCGGGTCCGGTTCACGCACCTGATCATCGTCAAACTCGAACGACTGCTGTTCACGCAGCGCCAGCGCCACGATGGGTGGCACAGACAGCACACCCAGCGCGCCCGCCAGCAGCAGTTTCCGGCGCGCCACGAACCGCTTGAACGCAGACGCATTCGACGCGGCACTGTCCACCGACCCGCGCAGCGACCCTGCCGAGCGCGCGCCGACCACGGCCGCACCGGCGCTCAGGCGCTGCCACTGCGCGCGCACGACCGCAGCGCAGCGTTGCCGAACCGACGGCAACAGCAACACTGCAGCCACCACCACCATGGCGACGAAGTAGAGGGCGAGAACAACGAAAACCATACTGACCTGCGGAGCGTAGGCGTCTATATCAATTCAGTCTGATTTATATCTGTATTCAGAGATTGAAAATATTATGAAACGATAAAAATTCAGCCGATTTTAGGTTTCGCTTCATTAACAAACGATAAAGAAGGCGCGTGTCTTTCCTAAGCATTTGTCTTTCAGCTAGGCCAGACTTAGAATCAGCAGCCACAACCGGAATCGGCATATTTTGTCGTACCTGATGCTCGGACGTTGTTTTTGATACGCATACGCTCGCCGCGCATTCTATTTCAATTCTGGACCCGTGATGAGTAATAACGGCGATTTGAAAAAAGAAGGGCCTCCGACGCTCTTCAACTCCCAGTCTGAAACTGATGAGGCTGGCCATACACGCATCCTCGCGAGCCTGGAAGGCAGAGTCGGGGCGGGTGGCAAGCCGCCCAAAAGTGCGGGGCGTCGCTATGGCATCGCGGCGGTCATCGCGGTGCTGGTGGCGGGCGTCGGGGCGTGGGTGGCGCTGAACCCGTCGGGCGATCAGGGTGCGCCGCAAGTGGCCGAACACACGACGCCTGCCACGCCTGCAGCCGCACAGCAGGCCGCAGCCGAGCCCGCGCAGGTGACGGCAGCCACGCCCGCAGCGGCTGCCAGCGAGAGTGCCACGGCCCCCGCGGCCACCATCGTCAACGTGGCCCCCAACGACGAGCACACGCTGGACAAGCCGGGCAAGGATGTGCAAACCGCCAAAGCAACTGCCGATGCCCCAGCGAGGGATGCCCATACCTCGACCACGGTGCAGCAAGCCGTGACGGCCAAATCGGGTGATACGCCGCAAGCCAAGGCGGAAACCGCCAAGCTGGTTGCAAAATCAACCAATACGCCAGTCAAGGCAGCACAAATTACAAAGGCGAAGCCGCAGGCAACGACAAAAGCCAAGAACCGTAAAGGCGGATTGACACCGGATGATCCGGATGCCGATTTGCTGGCGGCATTGCTTGCGCCACAGAACGCCAATCAACCGGCCACTCAACCCAATTACAAGGGGAAATAGCCGCTCGGTGGATGTCCGCAAGGGCAATCGCCCGGCGATGTTTGTGTTGCCAGGCGTTAATCAGGCGGCTGGCGCAATGCGGGACAATGCGCCGCCCACACAATGCATGCGCGCCGGCTTCACGTCACCCTGTCTCACGTGATGCGCCCGTCGTTGCAGTATCGGACAGCGAATGGACGTAACGACCCTTCTCCAGAATCTCTTTGCTCCGGCGCATCGACTGTATGCCCTGGAAGGCGAAGGCCCGCTGGCCGACCTGGCGGTGGAAGCGTGGCTCGGCCGCGAGGCGCTCTCTGAGCTGTTCGAGTGGCGCGTGGTGGCGGTCAGTGCCAACGCACGCATCGCACTCAAGTCTCTGCTCGGCCAACGCGTGACGCTGGTCACAACCTTGGCCAACGGCACGCAAGCCAAGCGTACCGGGCTCATCCGCCTGGCTGAAAAGCTGGGCGCAGACGGCAGCCTGACGCGCTATCGCCTGACCGTCGTGCCCTGGTTCTGGCTGGCGACGCAGCAGCGCCACAGCCAGGTGTTCCAGAACCGGCCGCTGGCGGACATCTTTGAGCAGGTATTGAACCCATACGCACCGTACGCGTCGTGGCGCTATGCCGCTGGCGCCGAGGCGCGCATGAACGACTTCGGCACGCGCAGCCACATCGCGCAGTTTCGCGAGACCGACTACCACTTCGTCACACGCCTGCTGGCAGAAGCCGGGCTTGGCTTCACCACGGTCGAAGACGAGCAGGCGCATGGTGGTCATACGCTGGTGTTCTTTGCCGACAGCACGCAGTTGGCTGAAGACACGGAATCGGCTGCCGGTGGCGGCATTCGCTACCACCGCGCGCACAGCCAGGAAGAAAGCGACGCCATCCAACAACTCGCCTGCCACAGCCGCACGACGGTGGGCGGAGTGGCCGTGGCCGCGTGGGACCCGGAAGGCAAGAGCAGCGTGCGCGGCCATGCACCGGCACGCGCAGGTGCCGCATCCGGCAGCCCGGACGCGTATCTGTCGATCAGCCCATCGCTGGCGCCCGATGCCGCCAACGCACAGCGCGTTGCCGAGCAGGTTATGGAAAGCCTGGAGGCGCGTGCGCTGCTGTTCTCCGGCCGTGGCACGGTGCGCACGCTGCGCAGCGGCACGCGACTGCAGTTGCGCGACTGCCCGCATCTGCCGCAAGACCCCAATGCGGATGCCAGTGCACCGTATCCGCTGCTGATGGATCTGGTCGAACACTGCGGCATCAACAACCTGACGGCCGACACGCATCTCGCGCTGGGCCAGCGGTTGGGCGGGCTCGATGCCTCGCTGCTGTTCGATACGCCGCCTGATGCACCAGAATCCGGCCCCGGCGTATTCGGTTTTCAGGAGGCGGATGAACCTGTCGAGCGCTTTGCGCCCACCGGCGATCTGCTTGCCGCCGCACGCAAGCATGGCTATGTCGGCTGGTTCCGCGCGAGCGATGCCCGCCGCCCCTGGCGCCCTGCGGTGACAGAACCCGAGACGGGGCGGCTGTACTCCGCACCTACCGCGCAGGGTGTGCATAGCGCCATCGTGGTGGGCCCCGACGGCCAGACTCAGGCGGGTGGCGATGGCGAACACCACACGACCCCCGCCGGCGAAATCCGCGTCCGCTTCCCATGGCAACAAGGTGAGCGCGCTGACGACCGCAGCACCCGCTGGGTGCGCGTGGCGCAGCGGCAAGCCGGCGCCGGCATGGGCTGGCAGTGGCTGCCTCGCATCGGCCAGGAAGTGCTGGTCAAGTTCAGCGAAGACGATATCGACCAGCCCGTCGTGATTGGCGCGCTCTACAACGGGCAGGGCGAGGCCGGTATCGCGCCCACGCCAGGTGGGCAAGGCGCATCTGGCCAGAGCGATGGTGCCGCACTCTACAAGCAAGGCAGTGACAGCGCCGCCAGCGCGCAAGGCAATGTCGCGGGGGGCCACAGCCCCGCTTGGCACGGCATGGGCACTGAACCTGAAGGCCACCGCAACGCTGCCGCCCACACCGGTTTCAAGAGCGCCGAGCATGGCGGCAGCGGCTACAACCAACTCGTCTTTGACGACAGCGACGGCCAGTTGCGCACGCAGCTCGCCACCACGCAGCAGTACAGCCAGCTCAACCTGGGTCACCTCGTTCATCAGCAGGACAACCGGCGCGGCAGTTTCCGCGGCCAGGGCTTCGAGTTGCGTACCGATGGGCACGCCGCTGTGCGTGGTCAGGCGGGTTTGCTGCTCACCACCTACCGCGACGCGAGCAACGGCAAAGCCGTGCCCACCGGCGACAACGCCGCAGGCATTGCGCTCATCAAGCAAGCCAAGGCGCTGACCGCATCGCTTGGGCAAGGTGCTGTCACGCACCAGACCGCGGCACTCACCACCGCCAAGGACGACGACGCACCGCTGGGCAAGCAAGTAAAGGCTGCGGCAGGCATGGTCGACGGCAAGGCACTGGATGCCGCCAAACAAGACGCCAGCGCGGGCAACACCGCCACGCAAGGCAAGGTGCCACAGCAGGGCGAAGCCATGGCGCACCTTGCCGGCCGGGCAGGCCTGGTGATGGTGGCGGGGCAAGACTTGCAGTTCTCCAACGGCGAGAGCATCGCCCTGGGCAGTGGCCAGGACACCAATCTCGCCATCGGCAAGCAGGCACGCATGCATGCCGGTCAGGCGATTGGCGTAGCGGCGGGCTTGTCCAAGGCAGGTGACGGCAACATCGGGCTGCAGATCACCGCGGGGCAGGACAACATCGACGTGCAGGCCCAGCACGATGTGCTCAAGCTGATGGCCAAGCAGGACCTGAAGCTGGTGTCGGCCAACATGAACGTGGACTTTGCGGCGGCCAAGCGGATTCGCATCGCCACGGCGGGCGGGGCGTCGATCACGATCGAGGGGGGGAACATTACCGTGGAGTGTGCTGGGCCGATTACGTATAAGGCGGCGCAGCGGCAGTTTCAGGGGCCGGTTAACAGTAGCTATCCGCTGCCGTCGTTCCCGCAAAGCATCTGCGTTGAGTGCATGCTCAAGGCATTGGCGGCAGGCAGCCCATTTGCATCCGTATGACAACCCTGGGCACATTTCAGTGGTTTGGCCAAGACCAAACCAACATTGATGCCGTAGTGGCCTTCTGGCGCGGTCAGTGTGATCTTCATCGCAACGCCCACTGGTATGCCTTGATCGACAGCGCTTTCGATCATGGCGCGGTGCCTCACGACGATCTGTCTGGTGCCGTCAACTGCTATGAGGGCGAATTCATCGTTGGCCTACCCATGGTCGCCCCCCTGCTTGTACCGCTGAGTGCGCAAGCACCCGGCCAAGCGGCGCTGACTCGTCTCCTTGCCCATTGCAGTGGCCGCCCCATGATGAGTCTGGTAGCGACCACGGGTAACGCTCAGGATTTGGTGAGCGCCTGGCGTTTGGCGTACTGGGCGCATCTGCCAGAATCGCAAAAGATGCTGGTGCGTTTTGCGGATACCCGAGTGCTGATAGAGCTCCCGCAGATCTTGCTAGCCGACCAGTGGCGGAGCTATTGTGCCCCCATCACTGCGTGGGTGGTCATTAACCGTGCGGGTATGCCGTCTCTGTTGCCGAAGCTGGCACCAGGTAACGCCGCACAGAGGCTGGAGCTAGACCAGGCGCAACTGGATGCCCTCATGAGTCGGACCCAACCCGACGCGGCTCTCGACTTTATGCAACGGGAATTGCCGGGCGCTGTTTCGCCTGCATTGCTGCCCAGCGAAGCGCATGCGCATATGGTGCGTACCTGCGCGTGGGCCGCAGCCCATCGCGTCGAGAATCTGGCCGATATCGCCGTGTTAGCGATGGCTACGGAGGGGCCAGACACCCAATCCCCGGCATTTGCGACCATACAAGAAGTGTTGGAAACCCAAACTTGGACTGCAGGTAACCTAGGGCAGGTGTTGCTGGATCGAGGGGTTATTTGAAAGGCGCTCTTGAACGGATCCTTAGTCCATGGATTCTGTCAGGCGTCACATTGATGAAAGTGGGAAAAACATTTCAGAATGAAGAAACCCTCCTTGGGGCTGATGATTGCCTATTTGCTGCTTGGTTTGCCGGCCAGCGTGTTGGTGGGTGGCACCATTGCCTGGCTTATTGCACGGGGTTTCTATCGGAAGGATGGGCAGGGATATGCATGGATTTGGTACGCGATATTTATTTCAATCGCCGTATACGTGGTGTGCCTAGTTTCACTTCCGTTCTTTCGAAATAACTCTAAAGCGATGGGTTGGGCTGTACTTGTTTTATTTTCCTTGTCGCTTTGTTTGTTTATTAAGCTGTAATTGCGATTCATATAGAGTCTCCGCTTTTTGATTTTGTTTTTCGAGGAAGTCATTCAAAGTGCAAATACCCAAGCCCTGGCTTCGCAACGCCGGTGTCGCACTCGGCGCAGGTGCTGTGCTGGCACTAGCGTGGTGGGCCTACGACTGGTGGCATGCTGGTACTCGTCGTGCGACGGCTTCCATCGTGCCCTACAACCACACTCATACCACGGTAGACAACTTCTACGTCGATGGCACATGGGGGGGTATCAGCGATGCAAAGACGGGGGGTGGGCGCAGCCTGTGTTGCGTGATGATTCCTGAGCGCTGGCATGACAGGCTGCAGGTCACGGTCAAGTGGCAACTCGAGACAGACCCCGACTCGAATTGGCATGAGAAGCGCGTGGATGTCCCGCGTTACAACGAGCCCGGCGAGTTGCAGGTGCATTTCTATGGCGGCGACACGGTGAAGGTGGTTGTCACCAACTGGGATCTGCGCAGTCCCAACAATCCGCTGCATGATGAATGGACGAAGGAGAAGGACTGATGGGCAACCCGGCTGTTTCGATGGCGCCTGCTCTGGCCAAAAGCGAGTTGCTGGCCAATTCCAAGAAAGACCTAGTTCGGCGTGCGCAGGCGCTCTCGTGTACGTTGTCGGAAAAGAACAAGCCTAGTTGCTCGACTACGGTCTTTCTGGGAATGTTCTTCGACGGTACGGGCAACAACCGTGACGACGACTTGCCCCAGAACAAGCAGAGCAATGTAGTCAGACTCTGGATGGCGCACCGCGACAGCGAGGACAAGAAAAGCGCCAGCCCATCAGCTTTTTTCCGCTCGGAGTACGTTCCCGGCGTCGGTACACCGTTTCCGCTGGTGGGCGAAACCCAACACGAAGGAGCGAAGGCCACTGCGGGCAAGGCGGCCGCTTACGGCGGGCAAGCACGCATCTTCTGGGGGCTGCTGCAAACGCTGAACGCCTTGCATCGGGCCGTGAAGAACGGGCCGCTCGTACCTGACAAAGACGCCGGTAAGCTGGCAGCAGGGTGGAGCAGCAACCCGTGGTCGGTCGAAACGGGCAGAGCCGGGATCAAGGCAAAAACTAAGGAGCTTGCCGCGATTCTCAAAGGCGACCCCAAGCCCAAGTTGCAGCAGTTCACCGTGTCAGTGTTTGGTTTTTCGCGCGGTGCCGCTCAGGCACGCGCGTTCTGCAATGCATTTTACGAACTGTTGTGCGAACCGGCCGGTGCTGGGCACACGCTGGCGGGTGTGCCGGTGCGCATCATCTTTCTTGGCATCTTTGACACCGTGGCCTCGGTCGGCGTGATCGGGGCCGACCTGCTGACTATGGAAGGTCATCAGGCCTGGGCCAACAAGGCCTTGCGCATTCATCCATCCATTCAGCGCTGTGTGCACTACGTGGCTTCCCATGAGGTGCGGGCTTGCTTCTCGCTCGATTCGGTGCGTTACAAGGGGGTGTTGCCCAGCAATTGCGTAGAGGTGGCCTATCCCGGCGCGCATTCAGACGTGGGGGGCGGCTACAGGCCCAATACGCAAGGGCGCAGCTCCTCTCCCGGCGTCGATTCGTACAACTTTCTGGCGCTGGTGCCTTGCATCCACATGTATAAGGAGGCATTTGCTGCCGGTGTTCCACTAAAACCCTTTGATGCTATGACCGCGCGGGAGAAAAGAAACTTTACCCCGTCCGATCAGCTGCTCGACGACTTCAATGCGTACGTCGGAGCTTGCAAGGTGAGCGGCTCGACCGAGGAGGTGCTGAACCAGTGTATGGATCGCTATCGCTTCTATCGGTTTCGCAGGTTGGACTCATTCGTATCAACAGCCAAGACCCAGGGCGCGCCTGCCGATGATGCGAAGTTCCTGGAGTTGACTAACGGCCACTTCCAGTCGCAGTGCAAGGATTTCCAGCGTAAATATGCCAATGCCAAGCGTGTGGCAGATCATGACCGGGATTTTGCGTATTACCAATGGGTGAAGAACGGGCGTCAGGGGACCTTTACCAATACCGCGCCGAGCATGCGGGACAACCTGAACAAGGGCTTCATCAAGGAAGATCTGGATATGTGGGAGGCCATGCATCGGGTGGGAGAGACACCGCCGGCGCTCGTGACCCTGTTCGATAGGTACGTCCACGACTCGATGGCCGGCTTTGCACAGGATGGTGTGGATGAATTCACCATCAACCATCGTGGCCACATGCGCAACCGTACGGTTTATGACAAAGGTGGTGAATAGGCTGCTACGGCGTGCCAAGGTGGCCGGATTCGCCCACCGTCGCACAGCCCTGAGAAAATCTTCATTGGATGGGCGCGGTGAAAGCGAATAGTTTCAGGCTGCGGTTTTGCTCCGTGGGCCTATTGCTGGCACCGAGTGTTCGCCGATAGCGCAGATGGATATGCCGTAGATATGTTCGACCGTAGCGCCCCTGTCCTGCTTTACGCCTGATCATCATGATCATCTTCGCAATCGCCGCGCTCCTCATGCCTCTTGGTCGGCCCCTTCTTCTAAATCAACCAACCTCTCTCAGAAAGATGCAATACAAAATTGCCGCAGCTCTTCTCACCGCCGTCTGGATGAACGCCAGCATCGGCGCTCAACTGACCACGACGTCGCAAGCCTCTGCCAACCCGGTTCAAGTCGGCACAAAGACCAAAGCTCAGGCGAAGAAGCATGGAAAGAAGCGCTCCAAGATCGTCCGCTCCCACAAGAACAACGCAGCGCCGACTCGCGATTCCGATGCCGACGTGCTCGCGCAGGTGCTGGCCTCGGACAACAAGAGCCCGCTGTGGGCAAAGCCGCAGCAGTAAGGGCATAGCTGCGGGCCATCGCTGTGCCTGATTCGGAGTCTTTCGATGGCGGTTAGGCATCTGGAACAGATGGGTACGGCCTGAACCCTGGCCCTGCGCTTTCACTCGAAGCAAGCATGCATGTCGACACGAGAAATTCAAGCGAAAGACAATTTCGGCGCTGCCGCTGAAATGCGAAAGCAGGATTTCATTCGAGGTGCCATTGTTTTTCCAGTTGCAGGGCTGGCATGCTGGACGATCCTGGCAATTGGGCGCGGTAGTCAGGACTGGGGTGTTGGGGTTTGGGCGGTGCTTGTCGGAGCTGTGCTGGCTGTTGGCGGCATCATCTGGACCCTCGTTGCCGGGTTGGTGCACAGCACCTTCAAGATCAGCACGTTTGGATTGCTGGCAGGGCTCTTGCTCGTCGGAATCGTCGGTGGCTTTTAGCCTCGCGAGCGAGGCGCCATTTGCGGCGTAGCACGAGCTTTGCCAAGTATCCCGCAGCATGCAGCGACTGTTGCGGTGCCGCAAATCACAATCAATCACTGTGATGCACCTTGTCGTGCCGCGGTCACGGAGTGGCATCGCGCCGGACTAGATGTAAACGACAACACCCCTGCCCGGCCCACCCCCCACCCAATGTGCTATCGTCCCCGCCACACAAATTTCACAAACACCGGGTATGCACGACGTTGTTATCAGCGGCACGGGCCTGTGGGTCGCGCCGGAGGTTATCACCAACGAGGAGCTGGTCGCCTCCTATAACGCCTACGCACAGCGCTACAACGCTGAACACGCGGCGGCCATTGCTGCGGGCGAACTGGCGCCGTTGTCGGAATCGTCGGCGGAATTCATCGAGAAGGCTTCGGGCATCCGCCAGCGCTATGTGATCGAAAAGACCGGCGTGCTGGACCCGGCGCGCATGCGCCCGCGCCTGACGCAACGCCCGGATGATGCGCTGTCCTTGCAGGCGGAGATCGGTGTGGCGGCCGCGCGCGAGGCCCTGGCCGCTGCCGGCCGCGACGCCGCTGACGTCGACATGCTGCTCTGCGCAACCTCCAACTTCCAGCGCCCGTATCCGGCGCTGGGCGTCGAAATCCAGAACGGCATCGGCGCGGGCGGTTATGCGTTCGACATGAACGTTGCGTGCTCGTCGGCCACCTTTGGGCTGGAGCAGGCCATCAATGCCGTGCGCAGCGGCACCGCGCGTGCCGCGCTGGTGGTGAGCCCCGAGATCACCTCTGGCCACCTGGACTGGAAAGACCGCGACTGCCACTTCATTTTCGGTGATGTGTGCACGGCCGTGCTGGTGGAGCGCGCAGATGAGACCCGCTCGACCGACGCCTGGCGTGTGCTGGGCACCAAGTGTGCGACCAGCTTCTCGAACAACATCCGCAACAACGCCGGCTATCTCTCGCGCAGCGAAGACCGCAATCCGGACGACCGTGACCAGCTCTTCCGCCAGGAAGGCCGCAAGGTGTTCAAGGAAGTCTGCCCGATGGCGGCCGAGCATATCGCCGGCCATCTGCAGCAACTGGGGCACACGCCGGCGGATGTGCGCCGTTTCTGGCTGCATCAGGCCAACCTGGCGATGAATCAGTTGATCGGCAAGCGTCTGCTGGGACACGACGCCTCGGCGGACGAAGCGCCGGTCATTCTGGATGAGTTTGCCAATACGGCGTCGGCAGGTTCGATCATTGCGTTCCACCGCCATCGCACCGACATGAAGTCGGGGGATCTGGGTCTGATCTGCTCGTTTGGTGCGGGCTATTCGATCGGCAGCGTGGCCCTTCAGAAGCAATAAGCAGCCTGCGGGTGGCGCTCAGGTCTTGGCCGGCAGCGTCGCCCGGAAGAACTCCAGCACACGGTGCACGGCCTGCGCATGCACATCACCACGGTCCACGCCTGGGTTGTCCTGGCAGAGCCACGCCGGCAGATGCGCTGCCGCGCCCGGCACGCAGGTGTCGATGAAGGTGTAGTGCGAAGCGCCCGGCACCAGCAGCAGATCTGCCTTGGGCAGCAGCCCGGCAATGCGGCGCACATTGGTTTCCACGGGGACTGTCACGTCGGCATCACCAGCCATCAGTGAGATGGGGACAGTGATGTTGCCAAGCGAGTTCGGGTCCATCGCCATGCCCAGCGCCGGCGCGATGGTGAAGACCGCCTTGATGCGTTCGTCCCGGTAGGACGCTCCTGAGCGTGCAATCGAGGCCTCTGTTTGCGGCGTCTTCGATGCGGTGGGCTGCGGGCCAGTCTCTACGCGGCGCATCTCCGGTGGGTGGCAGATCGCATCGGCCTGCGGCGAGCCGCAGAACGCCATGAGCGCCGCGAAGTTGGTCCGTGCGCCTGCCAGCTCCAGCACCGTATAGCCTCCCAACGAAAACCCTACCGCGCCGATCCGGTCGCGGTCGACATGTGCGCCAAGTGCCGCGTCGGCCAGCACGCCATCGATGACTTCGCTCACATCCGTTGCGCGTTCCCACCAGAGCATGAAACCGTCGTGCGTGAGTGGCTCCAATGCGTTGTTACCGGGGTGGTTCGTGCCCGCGACGATGTAGCCTTGCGCGGCCAAAGCGGCGGCCAGCCAGTCAAGGCTGTCTGCGGTGCCCCCCGTGCCATGCGAGAGCACGAGTAGCGGGTAGGTGTTTTGCGTACCCGCAAGCGGTGCGTCATGGGCAGCAGGGTGTGCGCGAAACAACGGGTGGCCCGGCTCGCCGATGTCGCGCGGCGTTTCAGGAACAGAAGCCTCCACTGGATACCAGATGTTGGTGACGAGCGCTTCGGTGCGTGCGCCACGCCAATGCCGTTCGACTTGTGGATGGAATACGCGGGAGGTTTCGCCCACGTGATAGGGCGCAGCGGGCTCGGCTGCACAGGCAGCGCTCACGACAAAGACCGCCATGGCGGCGGTCAGGCAACGACGCAGCATCTTTACTCCTTGCGGATGGGGATCATCAGGTCAGTCACGCAGGCGCGCGGCAGGTGCTGGCGCGCACTGCTGCGATACAGCTCCAGCGTGGGGCGGTCGTCCGGCTCGAAGCCGTAGCTGGGCAGGCAGCGGCCGTAGAGTACCTGCATGGTGGGGGCGATCAGCGCATAGGGGCCGATGAGCCGGTGTGAGGCATAGAGGCCGCCTTCAACGCGTACCGGCTGCAGGCCGTTTGTGATCGCGCGTGGTGCATCCAGGATGACGCCGGCAAAGTACTCAAACGAGCCGGGTGTTTCCGGGTCGCCATAGCAGATGCCGATGCGATCGGGTGCGTCTTGCGACGTGCTCTCGATGCCAAGCACCTCCCACAGCGCGATGAAGGTCTGGCGGATGGTCGCGATCGGGCCTTCGTGCCGCAGACACAGCGCGCTCAGGGGCGGCTGCTCGACCAGTTCGAGCGGCGGCAGACCCGTGGCCTCCGTGGTCGGTACGGCCAATTCCTGCTGCCGGGTTTGAAAGGCGCGCGGGCTGATGCCCGTGAATTCACGAAAGGCACGGGCAAATGCCTGTGGGCTGCCATAGCCGACATTGAGCGCGACGTCGGTGACGGAATCCTCCGCTCCGGTCAGGCGCTGGGCCGCCTGCGCCAGCCGCACGCGCTGTACCGTCTCGAACACACCCTCACCGGTGAGCGCGCGGTAGATGCGGTGGAAATGAAATGGCGACAGGTGTGCGACCTCCGCCAGGCTCTGCACGGTGTGCGGGGCGGCGGGATCCGCCAGGATCGCCTCGATTACGCGGGCGATGCGGCGGTGGTAGTCGCGAATGGTGCGGGGTTTCATGCCGGAAAGCATAGCCGCCCGAAGGGCACCGCGTGGTGCAGCGATTGCGCAAATGTGCGCCTGCAGCGTTATCGTCCGGCCGTTGCGCGCAGGGTGGTGGAAAAGGTGCGCAGCGCCTTTCTTGCCACCGGATCGGCCACCCGGGAATGTAGCACCACGCTGCGCGGTGGCAGCGGCGGCAGGCCGAGCGATTCCCCCACGTCGATGGTGCCGGGCGGTGCCACACGCCGGCTGAGCGCGGCCACGGCCAACCCGGCAGCGACGGCTGCGCCGATCGTGCCCACGCCGCCGCCGACAAACACTTCCTGCCACGCAATGCCCGCTGCATCCAGTACGGTGACCGCCATCTCGCGCACGCGGCACGGTTCGGCCTGGGTGGCAAGGTAGAGCGGTTCTCCGCTGCGGTGTTCGAAGTCGGGGGCGGCCATCCAGCCGAAGGGCTCTTCCATGAGGACTTCGCCATCGGTGCGGCGGCTGTCGTGGCGCAGGATCACGGCCGCATCCAGTGCGCCGTCTTCAAATGCGTCGAGGATTTCCCGCGAGCTGTCGATGCGGATTTCCAGCGTCAGGGTAGGTTCGGCCCGACGCATCTGGCGCAGCAGGCGCGGCAATTCTGCGCCGACGATGTGGTGGCTCATGCCGACTGACAGCCGGCGCCGCTCCACCCCGAACGAGCCGATCGCACCTTCATGCGCGGCCACCAGATCACGTGCCGGCCCGAGAAAGGCGCTGCCGTCCTGTGACAGCCGCACCAGCCGTGGCGTGCGCTCCAGCAGGCGGCGGCCCAGTGCATCTTCCAGCCGCTTGATCTTCAGGCTCACGGCGGATTGCGTGGAATCCATTGCCTCAGCGGCACGCGTGAAGCTCTTCAGGTCGGCGGTCAACACGAAGGCTTGGACGGCCTCCAGATCGAGCATCTTCATGATTCAATCATTTTGAAATCGAATGATTGAAATATCTTAGGATGTCTTTTTGAAATGAACAACCCGAGGCATGCTGTGAGCACGGTTCATCACCAAACACGGAGTCCACCATGCCTCTCGTTCAAGTGTCATTGCGGCGCGGCAAGCCAGCCGCCTACCACCAGGCCATTTTCGACCGCGTCTATCGCGCCATGCGCGAGACCTTCAACGTGCCGGAAGACGATCGCTTCATGGCGATCACCGAGCACGACGCCAGCACCTTCAGTGTCAGCCCTACGTACTTCGGTATCGCGCGCAGCGACGATGCGATCCTTCTCCAGCTCACCGTCAGCAACACGCGTACGCGCGAGCAAAAGCAGGCGCTCTACCGGCGCATCGTCGAGGTGCTACAAGAGAGCCCCGGCCTGCGGCCCGAAGACGTGTTCATCAACCTGGTGGAAGTGCTGCCCGAGAACTGGTCGTTCGGCCACGGCATTGCGCAGTACGTGGCGAACAAGAGCTGAGGCGCGTCATGACCACGCGTCAAGTCCTGTTCGCCTATGTGGGGGGCGTGCTGTGGGGCATGACGCTCATCGTCGGCGCGGCGATCACCCTGGCGACCGTCGCGCGCGACGTGCTGCGTATGCTCAGTCCTTGAGCGAGTCGCCCAGCATGTCCAGCAGGAACTGCGAGCCGCGCTCGCGCGAACCGGCATCGTCATAGCCGTCAAGGAAGGCGCCTTGTTCGGTCATGACGAGGTGCGTGCCGCCCGAGCCATCCTTGGCCGGGCGCAGTTCCAGCGTGGCAAGCGAGGCGGAGATCTTGCGATCATCGAGGTGCATCACGTACGAGTAGACGACGCGCTCGTCGGGGATCACGTCGTGATACGTCGCCTCGAAGCTCGACACCACACCGCTGTCCCATCGCCCTTTGACGACTTCACGGCCGCCGGGGGTAGCATCCATTTCGCGCACCAGCAGGGTGTAGCCGTTGCCGCCGGCAAACCACTTGGCCTTGGCGGCCGGGTCCGTCAGCGCTTTGAACACGCGTGAGCGCGGTGCATCGTACGTGCGCTCGACGGTGAAGGTGGCATGCACGACCGAGCGCTTGATGCCATCGGCCAGCGGCACACGTGCGGCTTCGCGCTCCAGCTTGTCCAGCGTTTGCTTCCAGCCTTCTGGCGCGCCCTTGATCATCATCTCGGCAATCGGGGCGAGCGGCGTGTGGGTTTGCGTGACTTCCATGCGCGTGCCACCGCATTCTTCGGCGAAGGTGACGACGGTGTGGGCGTTCATCAGCGGGCGGTTGTCGCCGTCCACTACGTTCATGTCGATCACGAGGCGCGCGTTGGGCACGATCTCGACAAAGTGGCCGCGCGACCAGTGGTCTTGCCCTTCGGGCGAGCGCATGCACACGTCAAACTTGCCGCCCACGCGAAACTCGACTGTCGCGTCCGGCACGGTGTAGTGCGTCGGGCAGAACCAGCGTTTGATGTGTTCAGCGGTGCTCCACGCCGTGAAGACCCAGTCGCGCGATACAGGAAAGGTGCGCGAGATCACGAGCGGGCGCAGGGTCGTGGCGGTGGGGCTGTCAATGGTCGTCGTCATGCGGGTCTCCTTGGGTTTTGAGGGTTTCCAGATAGGCGCCGAGACGGTCGAAGTGTTGTTCCCACTCCAGGCGCCGTTGGTTGATCCACTGCTCTGCCAGGCTCAGGGCTCCGGGTTCGATGCGGCAGGTGCGCACGCGGCCCACCTTTTCCGATCGCACGAGACCGGAGTTCTCCAGCACCGACAAGTGCTGCATGACAGCCGGCAACGAGATATCGAGCGGCTGTGCAAGCTCGCTGACAGAAGCCGGGCCGCGCACGAGCTGAACCAGCATCGCGCGCCGGTTGCCGTCTGCCAGCGCCTGGAAGGCGAGATCGAGAGAAGTGTCATGGTTAAGCATGTTGTTAACTATAGCGACTCTGAATAGTTAAGCAAGTACTTTATCTTTTGGTGGTTGACACACCCATTTAGTTCGCATACAAAGTAAATAACTTCGCATACGAACTAAATGAATACGATGGACAGCACGCCGCAAACCATTCCCGCCACGGACGGCTACCCCCTGGGCGCCACGTTCTGGGCAGCTGCCGGCACGCCGCAGGGCGTGGTCGTCATGCACCCGGCCACTGGGGTGCCGCAACGCATCTATCAGGCCTTTGCGCAGTTCCTGGCCGCACGTGGCTTCCACGCCATTACGTACGACTACCGCGGCATCGGCGCATCCCGGCCGAAGACCTTGCGCGGTTTCGCTGCGCGCATGCGCGACTGGATGCTGCTCGATGCGGAAGGCGTGACGCGCTGGGCGCGGGCGGAGTATCCAGACCTGCCGCAACTGGCGGTCGGGCACTCGGTGGGTGGCCATGGTATTGGCATGTGCGGTGCGGGCTGGGGTCTGGCAGGCGCGGTGCTGGTGGCCTGCCACACGGGCAACTCGCGCTTCATCCGCCAGCGGGGTGAGCGCTGGCGTGTCGAGCTGATCCTGCGCGGTGTCGGCCCGGCACTGGCGCGGCTGATGGGCTACGTGCCCGGCAAACGCATGGGACTGGGCGAAGATCTGCCGGGCGGCGTTGCCATTGAATGGGGCGCGTGGGCCGGCATGCAGCGCTACTTTTTCGATGATCCGACACTCGGTGCCGTCGAGCGCTTCAACCGCGTGACGAACCCGGTGCTCGTCTACGGCTTTGACGACGATCCTTGGGCCACGCCGCCTGCCATCAACGCGTTGACGCAGCACTTCACCAACACCTGGGTCGAGCGTCGCCAGATCGCACGGGCAGAGGCGGGCGGCGCCGTCGGACACATGGGCTTCTTCCGCCCGAAGTTTGTCGACACGCTCTGGCCCGGTCTGGCCGATTGGCTTGCCGCACAGGCAGCGGCCGTACGTGTGCCTGACGCCGCGGAGGCTGCATGACGGCACCCGATCGCCGCCTTGTTTATCTGATCAACGTCGGGCAACGCCGCCTGCAGCGATGGATTCAAACGCGCACCGGCGAGGGCGTGACCGCTGCGCAATCCGGCCTGCTGTTCTTCTTGGACAAGAACGACGGCGCGCTGATGCGCGAAGCCGGCGCTGCGCTCGACCTCGGCCCTTCCGCCATGAGCGGCCTGGTGGATCGCACAGCAGATGCCGGCCTCATCGAGCGACGCGCCGACGCCAAGGATGGCCGCGCCTGGCAACTCTGGTTGACCCCCGCCGGCCGGGCTGCATTGGCCGAAACACGCGGCGGCCTGACCGAACTGAACGCACGCCTGACCGAAGGTTTTACCGACGCCGAGATCGACGTCGTCGCGCGCTGGCTGGCCAGCTTGCAAACCAAGTTCCCCACAGGAGACGAGCAATGAGTGAACACATCCAGAGCCATATTCAGCGCCATATTGCCGATGGCGTGCTGACGCTCACGCTGGCACGCGCCGACAAGAAGAACGCCATCACCGATGCCATGTACGGGGCGCTGGCCGATGCGCTGGACGCTGCCGAGCACGACAACACCGTGCGCGTGGTACTGCTGCGCGCCGAGGGCGACATGTTCTCGGCCGGCAACGACATCGGCGAATTCGCTTCCGTGGCGATGGCCGGCGGCGGTAACGGCGGCGTGCGCAACGTCATCCGCTTCATCCATGCACTGGCGCGCGCCACGCGCCCGCTGGTGGCAGCGGTGCAGGGACGTGCGGTTGGCATTGGCACCACCATGCTGCTGCATTGCGACTTCGTGCTGCTGGCGGAGAACGCGCAGCTCTCCACGCCGTTCGTCAACTTGGCGCTGGTGCCGGAAGCGGCATCGAGCCTGCTGATGCCTGCGCGCCTGGGCCACGTGCGCGCGTTCGAGATGTTTGCGCTGGGTGATGCGGTGAGCGCGCAATCCGCGCTCGCGTGGGGTTTGGCGAACCGGGTGGTGCCGCTCGACAAGCTTGGCGATGAAGCACAGGCGATCGCGCAGCGTCTGGCACGTCAGCCGCTGGGTGCACTGACCGAAACCAAGCGTTTGATGCGTGATGCCGAGTTGCTCACCCAGCAGATGGATGCGGAGAGTGCCTGCTTTGCCAAGCGGCTGCAGTCTCCCGAGGCGCATGAAGCGTTCCGGGCGTTCGTCGATCGGCGGCCGCCCAATTTCAACGCCGTGGCGCACTGAGCGCGGCGGTGTCTCCTTCGGCGGCCCTGGTCTGGCCGCCTTTTTTCTTTCCGGATGGCCCGATCGACCACGCCGCGGCAGTGGTCTCCCCACGCACCCCCAGCCCGCATGGGGGCGATTCAAACGCCTGAGCGTGCACTTGCTCTGCACCCCCTCCAACGGGTGCTGTAACAGAACAGTCACGTTGCATTACTACCCTACGCGCTTACTTCACACTTGCGCGTTGTGAAACACGTCCGCACACCGGGCGATGTAGCACGCGTCTCTCACTGACCGGGTATGGCTGGAAACGTCGCATCGGGTGGTGCGCGGCGGATACTGCCTTGGTGCATCGCGATGATCGGCGTCTGCGTTTTCCATCCTGCCGTGTCTGCCGGCCCTGTCGAGCCGGAGCCGGCCGTCATTGCCGGCGCGCCGCCTCTGGATGTCGAGCGCTGGTTCGATATCGAGCCGCAGCCGCTGCAGCGTGCGCTGGAGCACTACAGCGCCGTCACCGGCATGTCCTTGCTGTATGACAGCGCGTTGACGGCGGGCCGTGCTGCGCCTGCCGTGCGCGGCGCCATGACGCCGCATATGGCGTTGCTGCGCTTGCTGGAGGGCAGTGGCCTGGCCCCGCGCTACACCGGTGCCGACACGCTGGTGCTGTTGCCCGTGCGCGCCCAGGCCAGCGCGGAGGCAAACGATACCGATACCGCCAACCAGCCCGCGCAACGCCGGTACTACGGCCTGATCCAGCATCGGATACGCGATGCGTTCTGCGCGAACCCAATCCTTGCCCAAGGCCGGCACCGCATCGCATTGCACTTGTGGGTGGATGCGCAGGGCAGCATTGGCCCGGTGCATTTGCTCGATTCCACCGGCGATGCGGTGCTCGATCGGCTGGTGGTGAACGCGCTGCAGGGCGTATCGGTGGGCGAGGCCGTGCCGGCGTCTGTAGCACAGCCATTCACCTTTGTTGTGATGCCGCGTGCATCGGGGCAGAGCTGGGGCTGTGTTGCGCCGGCCGTGTCGGTCTCCGTCATTTCAGCTGGGGGGCGTCATGGCTGACGGCGGCCGCGCCGTATTGCGCGATTTTCTGGTGGAGCGCTACAGCCACCTGAAATACCTGCTCTCTCGCCGGCTGGGCAATCCGGATCTGGCCGGTGACGCGCTGCAAGACATCTGGCTGCGCCTGGAGGGCAATGGCAGCACCGATGCCATCGAGCCGGTACAGAACCCCGGTGCGTACCTCTATCGCATGGCCTTCAACGCGGCCATCGACCAACAGCGTGCCGAAGATCGCCGCCTGAGCGTGGGCGAGGTCGAGACCATGCTCGAACTGGTCAGCCCCACACCCGGTCCAGCCGAGGTGGCCGAAGCCAACTCCGAGCTCGACGCGCTGATCCGCGCGATGGAGCAGATGCCCCGGCGCCGCCGCGACATCCTGCTGGCTGTGCGCCTGGAGGGCACACCGCAGCGCGAGGTGGCTGAGCGCTTTGGCATTTCGCTGCGGCTGGTAGAGCTGGAGCTGCAACGCGCCCAGGAGCACTGCGCCGCCAAGCTTGGCCGATAGCCATGCGCCTTGGCGCGGCGGACCCTGCCAAGGCAATGGACGCCCAAAAAAATCTTCCGAAAAGCTTGCGGGTTTGTGTGGCGGGATTCGTCATACCGATAAGACCGTCGGAGTGGCGGCAGAGGCAAGCCGTAGCCGCAAAGAGAACGGCGGTATGACAGATGGTTGAACGCATGAAGGCAGCACCCGAACCCCTCAAGACGACGCTGAAGATTCCGCACACGCTGCGCCGCGATGCGCATGCGTGGGTGCGCCGTCTGACCTCGGGCGAGGCCACCGTGGCCGACGCGCAGGCGCTCAAGCGCTGGTGCGATACGAGCGATGCGCACGCCGCCGCCTTTGCCGAGGCGCGCCAGTTGTGGAAGGACTTTGGCCCGGCGGGTGAGGCTGTACGGCGTCGGCAAGCCGCCAGGACGCGGCGCGCGCCCACGCTGGGCCGTCGCGCTTTTCTGGGTGGTGCTTTTGCGACGGCGGCGGGCGCTGCCGTGGCTGTGGTTGCGCCGGCTGGCCTGTGGGGTGCGTTCCCCTCATTGGCCGCAGACCTGCGCACCAAGACGGGCGAGCAGCGCCAGGTGGCACTCGCCTCTGACGTGACGATCGACATGAACACGCATACCAGCGTGGCGCTGCGTCGTGATGCGGGTGCGCTGCACGGGGTTGATCTGCTCGATGGCGAGATCGCTATCAACAGCACGCGTGGCGTGGCGCAGCCATTTGTGGTGGCAGCAGGCCCCGGCCGTGCGATTGCCACGCAGGCCAGCTTTGAGGTGCGCAATCTTGATGCGCACGTGTGCGTGACCTGCGTGTCGGGCGACGTGCGTGTGGAAGTCGGCGGTCGCAGCCTGACGCTCACGGCCAACCAGCAAGTGACCTACGACAAGCACGCGCTGGGTGCTGTCGCGCAAACCGACGTGGCCACCGCATCAGCGTGGCGCAGTGGTGTGCTGGTGTTCCGCCAGACGCCGCTGTCCGATGTGGTGAGCGAGATCAACCGCTATCGCCCCGGTCATGTGCTGGTGATGGATGACAAGCTCGCACGCAGCCGCCTGAACGGGCGCTTCCGTATCGACCGGCTCGACACGGTGTTTGCGCAGATTCGTGAAGTGCTGGGTGCCAGCGTGACGGAGCTGCCGGGCGGCATCGTGCTGCTGGGGTAAGGCGCACGCACCTGCGCGAGCATCGCGCATTGCCATATTTCTGTCATTGCGGGTTCGGGTTGTGACCTTCGTCATAGCAGGAGAGGCCGCACGGATGTGAACGACGCGGCCGCCGTCCGATCGTCCGTTTGCCTCCTGACATGCAGCCGAGCCAGCCCGCCCAGTCTTCTTCCGTCACGTTTCTGTCGCATCGTCGGCGCGCGCATGGCAGGCGGTCAGTCCGCACGTGGCGGATCAAGCCGCTGGTGCAGGCGGCGGCACTGACGCTGCTGGCCGCCAGCGCACATGCGCAAACGCGCGCCTTCAGCGGCGCCTGGTTTGCCGAGCGCGGCGCGGCGCAGAACACGGCAGCCGCCACCGGCCGCTTACCCAACGGCACGCCGGTCGCGCTGATCAACGACCCGCAGCAGCAATCGCAACAAGCCCGCCAGCAATTGCAGCAGTCGCTGGCCAACCTGAACGGCGTGGCGGCTGCCATTGCGGCACAGCAGGCTGCGCAGAATGCGGCGCGGCAGGCTGCACTCAGCGGTTCGTCAGACGTGCCCGACGGCTTGACTGATGGCGGCCTGAAGGTCGATACGAACTCGCTCACACGCGGCTGGGTCAACGCCAACGCGCCGGTGCAATCCAACAAGGATGGCCGGGTGAACGTGGCCATCCAGCAGACCGCCGACAAGGCCGTGCTGAACTGGGAGACCTACAACGTCGGCCGCAACACGACGGTGGAGTACCAGCAGCAGTCCAACTGGTCGGTGCTCAACCGCGTGAATGATCCGAACGGGCGGCCCAGCCAGATCCGCGGCCAGATCAAGGCCGATGGCACGGTGCTTATCGTTAACCGCAACGGCGTGATCTTCACGGGCAGCAGTCAGGTCGACACGCGCAACTTGGTAGCCGCCGCCGCCAACGTCACCGACGACCAGTTCCGCAAGGGTCTGTACGGTGACAACGCCACACCGACGTTCACCAACGCGGGTGGCAAGATCAAGGTGGAGGCCGGCGCGCAGATCAACACACGTGCGCCGGAGTCCGTCACGCAGGGCGGCGGCTACGTCTTGCTGGTCGGCACTGAGGTGGAGAACGCCGGCACGATCAACACACCCAAGGGCCAGACGCAACTGGCCGCAGGGGACAACTTCATCATCCGCAAGGGCGTGGGCACGGACGGCAACACCATGTCCACCACGCGCGGCAACGAGATTGCCCCACAGTTTGTGGCGGACAGCACCGCAGGGCGCGTGGTCAACAGCGGCCTGATCGTCGCCAACCAGGGCGACATCACGCTGGCGGGGCGCGACGTGGCGCAGAACGGCGTGGCCATCTCCACCACCACCGTCAACACGCGCGGCACGATCCACCTGTTGAACTCCGCTGCCGACACACAGGGCCGCGTAACGGTTGGACCCGGTGCGACCACCGCCATCCTGATCGAACAGGACGCGGCCACCGCACTCGACAGCCAGCGCAATGCGCTGCTCAAGGACTCTGCTGCGCAAGACAAGCTGCGTGCCGACACCGCGCCGGGTGCATTCGACAACCTCTCGCGCCTGTCGGACCGGCGTGACCTGTCGCGTATCGAGATCGTTTCCGGCGGCGATGTGCTCTTCGCCGACAACTCGCTGTCGCTGGCAACCGGCGGGCAGATTCAAGTGAACGCCGCGCGCCGTGCGCTGGTGACCGATCGCGCCCGGCTCGATGTAGGCGGTGCGGTGGGCGTGCAGGTGTCGATGGAGTCGAACAACGTTCAGGTGAACGTGCAGGGCAACGAGCAGCGCGATGCGCCGGGCAACCGCGACAGCGGCGTGTTGAACAACGCCAACGTGTGGATCGACCGCCGCCGCCTCATCTACGTGCCCGCCAAGCCCGGCGTGTACGACAAGGACCGCTACTACACCGCAGGCGGCCTGCTGGAAGTGGGCGGCTATCTCGACAACACCGGCCACAGCATCGGCGAGTGGGCTGCGCAGGGCGGCACCGTCACGCTGGGTGGCAAGGAGGTCGTCACGCAGCGCGGCTCGTCGATCAACCTGTCGGGCGGCTCGCTTGATGTGCAGAGCGGCTACCTGCGCCAGACCTTCCTCAAGGGGCGTGACGGGCAGCTCTACGATGCCTCGTCCGCGCCGATGGACGTGCTGTACGCGGGCGTGTATCAGGGCTTTGAAGCTGCGCATCCACGCTGGGGCAGCAAGACCACCGAGTACTACTACAGCCCGCTCATCGCGCCGCGCCAGAAGCTGGAGAACGGCTATACGGCGGGGCGTGATGCGGGGCAGCTGATCCTCTCCACGCCCACGGCGGTGGTCGATGGCGACATCGTGAGCGCGGTCTACAACGGGCCGCGCCAGACCCAGGCACGTTCGCCGAGCGCCACCGATGGCTACATGCAGGCGCAGACCGCGGTGGCGATTCCTGCCGCATTGCGGATCGGTCGCTATGACGGCTACGGCCTGGCCGGTGCATACGACACGCAGGTTCGCATTGATGATGTTGCAGCCGCGGGGCCGATCTCGCTGACCGACGCGCTGCCGGCAGACCGCATCAACACGATCCAGCTGGATGCGCAGCGCCTGAACGACATGGGGCTTGGCGGCCTGTCCATCGCGTCGCAGGGCAATGTGACCATCGACAAGCGTCTGGCGCTGGCCGACGGTGGCGCGGTGTCGGTGTCGGCATCGTCCATCGACGTGAATGCCGATGTGGTGGCGCACGGCGGCAACGTGACGCTCAGCAATGTGCTGCGTGCCGCAAATCCGGCCACGCAAGCGGCAGCGCTAACCAAGGACGGCAAGTCACGCATCACACTTGCGCAAGGTGCCACGGTGGACGTGAGTGGCCTGTGGGTGAACGGTGCGCTGGATCCAGCCACCGTGGCCGGCATGGCCTGGCTCAACGGCGGCAATGTCAGCCTGGAAGGCGTGCAGGGTATTGCGCTGGCAACCGGCAGCACGATCGACGTGTCGTCGGGGGCGAGCATTTTGGCCAACGGCAGCGTGCGCGGCGGCACGGGCGGCAACGTCACGCTCACGGCCAACACGCCGCCGTTCGCGCCTGCAACGGCGGATGGCAGCACGCTGCAATTGGGCAGCACGATCAAGGGCTACGGCGTCAATGGCGGCGGCACGCTTACGGTGGCGGCGGACAAGGTGCTCGTGTCTGATGGCAGTGGCGTGCAGAGCGGGCAGTTGCTGCTTACGCCGGACTTCTTCCGTCAGGGCTTCTCGGCCTACGACGTGAATGGGTATCGCGGCCTGACCGTTGCGCCGGGCACCACGTTGAATGTGGAAATGCCGGTCTACTTCGTGCCGGACGCTGCGCGCAACGTTGCCACGGGCGCGCACCCCGCCGATGTGCTCACGCTGTGGACGCCGCCGGTGTATCAAGAAGATGCCGTCAACGCCAAGCTGATCCAGCGCGGCGGGGCGAGCCTGACGCTGGAGTCGAACAGCAGCCTGAATCAGACCGTAGGCTCACAACTGCAGGTGGGGCAGGGGGCGCGCATTGTGGTGGACCCGGGGCAGGCGGTGGCACTGCAGACGCCGGGGCAGATCACGATTGATGGCGCGATCACGGCGCCGGGCGGCACGATCAATGTGCTGCAGATGAATGGTACCGACGGTGCCAACGGGCGTGCGGATTACGTCGACCTCGCCCGCTCGATCTGGATCGGCGATCACGCAGTCCTGGATGTGAGTGCACGTGCCGTCAGCGCGGTGGACAGCTACGGCCGTCGCTATGGTCAGGCAGGTAGCGGTGGCACGATCGCAATCGGCCCGAGGGGGCCCGCAACGGCTGGCGGGACAGCGCCGGCTGCTAACGCGTTCATCGTGATTCGCCCCGGTGCGCTGTTGGAGGCATCCGGCGCGCACACCACTGTGGATGTGACGGAGGGGGCTGGTGCTTCGTTGTCTGCAGGGCAGACTGCACGGCCGGTCGAGCTGGCGGGGGACGGTGGCACGATCTCGCTCGCGTCGTTCACGGGTTTGCAGGTGGACGGGACGCTGCGTGCTTTTGCAGGGGGTGCCGGTGCCGCTGGTGGCACGTTGTCCGTTACGCTGGAAACGCCACACTATCTGCCGGTTGACGGCGTTTCATTCCCCAGCGCGGTTGCGGTGCCGCGCGAACTGGAGATCGGTTCGACCTATCGAGCCGTATTGCCAGCGGATGCGCGCCCGGGAGAGTCGAATCCGGCGCTCGCATTTGGCAAGGCGCGCATCAGTACAGACCGGATCGGAGCAGGTGGCTTCGATGCGTTGTCGGTCTATGCCGACATGATTACGTTCGACGGGCCAGTCAACCTGTCGCTGGGTCGCAGCCTGCAGGTACAAAGTAACGCGTTGTCAGCTCGCGATGGCGTGTCCGCCGTCCATCTTTCGGCACCCTATGTCAGATTCGGCAGCATCTTGGTTGGGGAAAACAGCGGGATCTATCCGCTCGTGGGTGGTGCGATTGACCCTGCGCAACGGTTGCAGATAGGTCCATTGCCGCCGCTGCCCACGACGGCTGCGCTGACGGTCGATGCCAACATGGTCGACTTGGGGTTCCTCTATACCGCTGGTGCCAACGGGACTGTGGATCAGTATCAGCAGGCACCCCTGCAGATCATCCGCCCCGGCTTCGATACGCTGGCGCTCAACAGCACAGGGGACATTCGCGTCAACCTGGGCGGCGGCGTGTCGCGCCAGGTCACGATGAATGCTGCCCAGGTGTACCCGGTCAGTGGGGCCCAGGGCAGATTGGTTGCCACCGAACGCCTTGCGCTTGGTCGCACCTCTGAGGACACTCCGGACGTGCCCAACAGCGTATTCGGCACCTTGCGGCTGTTTGCGCCCGTGGTCGAGCAGGGTGGCGTCTTGCGTGCTCCCCTGGGCAATCTCGTGCTGGGGGGGACAACCTTCGACGGACTGACCACCACGACCAACCGCGTGAGCTTGCTACCCGGCAGTCTGACATCGGTGAGTGCCGCAGGTTTGACGTTGCCCTACGGGGGCACCTCCGATGGCGTGAGCTACACAGTGAACGGTACCTCGGTGGCCGGCGCCGTGTCATTGGATGGTGCCTCGGGTGTGGTCCGCCTTGCAGGGAAATCGTTCGAGGTGGCACCAGGTGCAGTGGTCGACCTGTCAGGTGGTGGCACGATCGCAGGGGCTGGCTTTGTCAGCGGCCGGGGCGGTTCGGTGGACGTGCTGACGACACCACTCATCAACGCAAACCCCACACTGGCCTATAGCGCTGCGGGCAATAGTGTGTATGCCATCGTACCCGGCTATCACAGCGCCTACGCCCCCTTTGATATCAATGCGGGTGCTGCCGCAGTAGGGAGGCAGATCACCATCGGCGTGGGAATTCCCGGTCTGGCTCCGGGCGTCTACACGCTGTTGCCGGCAGCCCACGCGTTGCTGCCGGGCGCGTACCGCGTCGAAGTTGGGCGAACCAATCCGTTGGCACCCGTGGCCTCTGGGCTGAGCGATGGCACGTGGCTTGCCAGTGGCGTGCTCAGTACGGCCAATACGGGTGTCCGCTCAGCACTGCCGTCGCAGATCGTGGTCACGCCGGGCGACAGCGTGCGCAGGCATTCCCAGTACAACGAAACGAGCTACGCTGATTTCCTCTTGGCAGATGCCAAGCGATTCGGTAATCCGCGCCCGGGGCTGCCTGCCGATGGCAAGACCCTTCAACTCGTCTACCAGGACCCAGATGCCAGCACGCCCGCGCTGAAATTCGGCGGTACGGTTCGCTTCGATGCCGCACCGGGAGGATATGCCGGCACGCTATCGGTCGACAGCAGCTCGAAGATCGGCACGAACCTTGAAGTGCTCGCCCCTGGGGGGACCGCTACGCCAGGGTTTGTGTCAATAGATTCGAGTGCCCTGAACGCAATTGATGCACCGCGCATGATGATCGGTGGCGGCATGCGCATGGTCGACGGCGTTCGGCGCACGCTGGCGGGCTACGCCAATTCGGTGAGCGTACGCGCGGGCGCGGAGCTGACGGCGCGCGAGGTTTTGCTGCTCGCGCAAGCGGGAGGCATCACGATTGAGGATGGCGCACGCATCAGCACCCTTGGCGAAGGTGCGGACACACCGTATCCGTCGACAGACGGATATGTCTACTCGACGGGCTCGAACCTTGTCGCGGTCTCCAACGGCCTGCTCAACGTGATTCAAGTCCCGTCGGCCGGTACATCGAAGGGCATTTCGATCGGCAAGTCAGAGCTCTATGGCGAGGGTTCGCTGCTGTTCTCCACACGGGGCAACGGCCAACTTACGCTGGACGGTGGCGCCCGCTATGGCGCGAAGTACCTGACACTGTCGATGCCCAGCATCAACATCGGCGAGCAGGCTGCCCTGGATGCTGCCGCAAACGTGCTGCCCAACGGGCTACGCCTGAATCAGGACCTGCTCAGTCGATTGCTTGCCGGCAACTCGGGCATTGGTGTCCCGAGGCTGGAGAACCTGGTGCTGACTGCTTCGCAGTCGGTCAACTTCTACGGCACTACGGCGCTCAATACGATCGACCCGGTGACGGGCAGATCATCGCTGGCCTCGTTCGTGCTCAATACGCCGGCTATCTATGGCCTGGGCAATGCGGGCGACGTTGCCACCATCACCACCGACAAGCTGGTATGGAATGGCATCAGTGACGGCGTCACACGCACGACCATCAATCAGGCGCCATCGAGTCTGAAGCCGGGGGCGGTCATCGCAGGCGGTGCCGGCACCGGCAGCGGTACGCTCAATATCGTTGCGCGCGACATGGTGTTCGGCTACGGTCCGCTCACCCAGCCCGATACGCAACTCACACTTGATCGGCTCACGCTTGGCTTTGCCAACGTGAACGTGCAGGCCAGCGGGAAGATCACCGCCAACAACCGCAACACGCTGTCTGTGTATCAATCGCAGGGCGCGTATCAACCCGGCACGGGTTACCAATACAGCGGCGGCAACCTGAACCTCGTCACGCCGCTGTTGACGGGTGAGTCCGGCTCGATCAACCGCATCACCGCGGGCGGGGCACTGAGTGTTTCCGCGGGAGCGGGTGCCGGCAGCGCCAGCACGGATGCGCTGGGGGCGGAGATCGGGCTCAAGGGCAATACCGTCAGCATCGCCAGCGCCATTGTGCTGCCCAGCGGCAAGCTGACCCTCTCCGGTGACAGCGGCGTCACGCTGGCCGACGGCGCGCGCATCGCCGTGGCGGGCCGCGCGATACAGATGGCTGATGTGACCAAGTACAGCGCCGGTGGCGACGTGCTGATCGACAGCGCGCACGGCAGCGTGAGCCAGGCGGCAGGCGCGGTCATTGATGTGTCTGCGCAAAATAACCATGCCGGCAGCGTGTCGGTAACAGCGCTCGATGCGGCGGCTGGCCGCGTCGATCTGGCTGGCACGATCCGTGGGGCGGCGAGCGGCCGCTACGATGCCGGCGGCACCGACGTGCCCTGGCAGGCCGGCAGCGTGGACGTGCGTGCGCAGACTGTTAACGACTTTGCAGGCCTGAACCAGCGCCTGAATACAGGCAGCGTGACCGGTTCACGCAGCTTCCAGCTCAAGCAGGGCGATCTGGTGATCGGTGATGAGCTCAAGGCCAACACGATCAACGTGTCGCTTGATAGCGGCAGTCTGACTGTCAACGGCCGCGTAGACGCCAGCGGAGAACAGCCAGGCACCATTCGTCTGGCCGCGCACAATGGGCTGACGCTCGGTTCGGGTGCCGTGCTCGATGCCCACGGCGCGCGCCTGCGCGTGGACAGCTATGGCTTGCCCATCGACGCCCCCAACCGCGGCATCGTCGAGCTGCGAGCGACGGACGGGCGCCTGATGCTGTCTCCGGGCGCAGTCATCGATGTACGCGCCGCCGACAACGTGGCGCGCGGCACCGTTACGCTCAGCGCGCCACGCATCGGCGCAGACGCGCAGGGCGACATGGACATCGATGCCTCCGGCCCGCTCGACATCCGGGGCGCGAAGAGCATCGCCGTGCAAGGTTTCCGCCGCTATAGCAATGCGCCGCTTGATACGGCACCGGGCGTGGATGGCAAGCCCAATCAGGTCATCACGCAAGGCTGGATGAATGGCGTCGATGCCGACAGCCGGAACTTCATCAACGCCGCGTGGGCCAACGGTAATTTGCAAGCGCGTGTGGCCGGCCTGAGCACCTACGGCGCTGCATACCATCTGCGGCCAGGGGTGGAGATTGTCAGTGCCACGCCGAACGGCAACCTGCTGGTGCGCGGCGATCTCGACTTTTCTGGCTATCGCTATGGACCTAATGCCGACCCGAACGTGCGCGGCTCGGGCGAGCCAGGCGCGTTGGTGCTCCGCGCGGGCGGCAAGCTGCAGGTGTCGGGCAGCATCAACGATGGGTTTGCGCCGCCTCCAGCCACGCAGGATGAGATGGGCTGGGTACTCATGTCGGGCAAGCAGCCCTATGGCAACGACGTGGTGGTGTCGCGCAGCGGCGTCACGCTTGCAGATGGAACGCTGTTCGCGCCGGGTACGGTGCTCAACTACGATGTGCCGTTGCGATCCTTCTCGCTGCCGGCCAACACAATTGTTCCGGCCGCGCTCAAGCTTGGCGGCAACGTGAACCTGCCCGCGGGCACGGTGCTGCGTGCGGCCGTGCGCAATGCTGCAGGCAACGTCGTGTACCCCGCCGGCACGATGTTGCGGCAAGACACCACCCTCACTACTGGGATGACGCTTGACGCGGGAAATGTGCTCGCTGTGCCTGCGATGGTGGCTTCGATCGTCTGGCCTAAGGGCGTGGCACTGGCGGGGCCGGGCACGACCGGTATCGCCCTGAATGGCGCGCTGAACCTAGCCGTCGGCGCTATTGTTCCGGGCTCGACCACCGTGAAGCTGCCGAACAACGCCCAATTCGTTGCATTGCGCGATACGGTCAACGGTTCAGAGGGCGCCAACTGGGCGATTGCACCGATGCTGCAGCCCGGTACCGAGTCGTGGGCGATGCGCTTGGTGAGTGGGGCCGATACCGCTGCAGCCGATGGTCGCGCCGTACGGCCCGATGCGCAGAAAGACGGCAATCTCGTGCTGGGCGACGCGCATTTCTCCGCGCAGATGCCAACCAAGACAACGGTCGTTGCACGCTTCCCGATGTTCAGTGTCTTGCGTACCGGAACGGGCGATCTGGATCTGGTGAGCGGTGGCAACATCGACATGCGCTCGACGTACGGCGTCTACACCGCCGGAACACAGTCCACACCGCTGCTGGATGGCAGCGGCGACAACCCCTACAACCAGCCGCGCGGCACGGAGTTGACGAGTGGTTCAACCGTGCTGGGCCCGAACGGCGCGCCATACGAACGGTTTGTCGATGGAGGCTCCGCAACAAGTCTCTATCAGGCGTGGTATCCGGAGCAGGGTGGCAACGTCATCCTTTCAGCGCGTGGCGCGATTACCGGGCACACACTGGGGCGCCTTGGCGCGAACGATTTCAGATACCTCAGCTACCCAGGAGCATGGTTGTGGCGCCAGGGCGGAGCAGGATCGGGACTGCCAACCGCATGGTGGGTCAACTTCGGAACGTATGCGTACGGAACCCCCGACGCCAGCAATGCGACCCTGCCTTCTCCGATTCTGGTCGGCTTCACGGGAATCGGCACCTTGGGTGGGGGCAACGTAAGCGTGCGCGCCGGCGCCGACATGGGGATGCAATCAAACCTCGGTACTCCCGCCCAGCCTGTGAGTGAGGCATTGAATATCGCCGTCGCGAGCACCGGGCGGCTTGGGCCCGACGGTAAGCTGGTGCTCACCGGTGGGGGGGATCTCTCGCTCAATGTGGGTGGTGGGGTGAACCCGATCGAAACACGCTTGCGCAACCCGAGTGTCATCCAGGACGACAGTGGCATTCTGACGGACCTGCGCGGCAATCTCCGCGTGGATGCGGGCTCCATCGGTCGAATCGATCTAGCCTATGGCCAGGCCACCGCAAACGATCCGCGCGGCATCAATGTCTTTGCGCCGACTGCCGCATCGCCCACGGATGGACTGGTGATCGTGCCGGGCGATGCCACGGTCAGCCTGTCGACGCGGGGCGATCTTGTGCTGGCCAGCGTGGGAGATGCAGGCCGGCTCAAGCAGATGAATGCGACGCCGTATATACCGACGCTGGATGGTGTGCTCGCGCCGCAGTCTGGCGGTGGCTATAGCTGGTTCTCGCTGTGGACGAACAAGACGGCGCTCAACCTGTTCTCGGCGGGTGGCAACCTGACGCCGACCACGCAGAGCATCCCGCAATCGAATACGGCAGATGTGGGAGGGGCCACTGACAGTCGCTTCGTCTATCCGGGTACATTGCGCGCCGTTGCTGCAAGCGGCAACGTGTACTACGGCGGCGGCCTGAGCGCGAACACCTCGTTGGTGTTGGCGCCGTCGCCGCTGGGGCAGCTTGAAATCCTGGCCAACGGATCGTTGTATGCGAACGGCTATGCGATCAGCCAATCCGGTGCGTCGCAAAGTGTACTGGCAACGCCTTTCGCCCCCGGCTTCCGCGGCTATGGGGTGGGCGCCGGTACGGTGCTGTTGGTCGACAACACCAGCATGGATAGCTCCGCAGTATCGAAAGGGAGCGGCACACCGTTGTTTGCGTTCGGCGCAGATACGGTATCGGGCATCTTGCATGCGAATGACAGCGAGCCCGCACGCTTCTACGCCGTGAACGGCGATATCGTTGGACTACGTACCGGTGAAGTTCTGGACTTCACCTCTGGTGGCCAGAATCCCTCCTGGAAGACGTTGACGAACTGGTACGTTGCCGCCAAGCCGACGTGGATTGTGGCCGGCCGGGACATCGTGGGTGCTGGCACGGCGCCCGGAACCTCAACCCCAACCGGCTTCAGCAACACCACTTCTACCGGCAACCTCCTCCTCAACAACAACCCCAACGACATCTCCGTCGTCTCGGCGGGCCGTGACATCCTGTTCGGCAACTTCCGCGTAGCCGGCCCCGGCACGCTGGAGGTCACCGCCGGCCGCAATCTTTATCAGGCAGACAAGGGTTTGCTGGAGAGCATCGGTCGCATCGGCACGGCCATCTCCACGAATGCGGGTGATCGCAGCAGCGGCGCTGGCATCAGCGTGATGGCCGGTGCGGGTGCCGCGGGCGGAGACTTCACGACGTTCGCACGCCGCTACCTCGACGCCGCCAACCTCGCCAACCCGAACGCGCCGCTAGCCGATCAAACGGGCAAGGTCGTCAAGACCTACGAGAAGGAGCTACTCGACTGGCTGCAGACCCGTTTTGACTACAAGGGCACGCAAGACGGTGCACTCGCGTTCTATCTAGGCTTGCCGCCGGAGCAGCAACGCGTGTTTGCGCGCTCGGTGTACTTCAGCGAGTTGCGCGCCGGCGGCCGTGAATACAACGACCCTACGAGCCGCCGCTTCGGCAGCTACCTGCGTGGGCGCCAGGCCATCGCATCGTTGTTCCCGGATAAGGATGCGCAGGGCCGGCCGATCCAGCGCGACGGCACCATCACGATGTTTGGCCCGTCGGGCATCCGCACGGATTTCGGCGGCGCCATCCAGACGCTCACGCCGGGCGGCAAGTTGATCGTCGGTGTGGAAGGGCTGGCGCCGCCGGCCACGTCGGGCCTGCTCACACAGGGGGCAGGCGACATCCAGGTCTATTCGAAGGACAGCGTGCTGCTGGGCCTGTCGCGCATCATGACGACGTTTGGCGGCGGCATTCTGGTGTGGTCTGCCGAAGGCGATATCAACGCGGGCCGTGGTTCGAAGACATCGCTGCTCTACACGCCGCCGCTGCGTGTGTACGACGGCATGGGCAACATCACGCTGTCGCCGCAGGTGCCGAGCTCCGGCGCGGGCATCGCCACGCTCAACCCGATTCCGGAAGTGCCGCGCGGCGACGTGGACTTGATCGCGCCGCTGGGCACGGTCGACCCAGGCGAGGCAGGCATCCGCGTGTCGGGCGACATCAACGTGGCGGCACTGCGTGTGGTGAACGCAGCCAACATCCAGGCGCAAGGCGAGTCGCGCGGTATTCCGACGGTGGCGCTGGTCAACGTGAGTGCGCTCAGCTCGGCCAGTGCGGCAGCCAACTCGGCTACGCAGGCAGCGCAGGACGTGATGCGCCAGCAGCAGGCGGCGGCACGCAATGGGCTGCCTTCCATCATCACCGTACAGGTGCTCGGCTACGGCGGGGCGGGTGGTGGCGAGAACGGCGACGGCGCGCAGAAGGCACCGCCGCCCGAGCGTCAGGACCGCAGCAGCTACGACCCCGGCAGCGCCTTCCAGATGATCGGCAATGGCGATCTGAGCGAGCGCCAGAAGATGCGGCTCACCGCAGCCGAACGCAAGAACCTGTGATGCCGTAAGCGGGCGGCAAGCGTTCTTCACCACATCGTCATCGCGTAGTCATACATCGCGCGATGCGCTCTCACTCTGCGGCGCATCCAAACCAGTGGATGTGCCGCAGAGCCAGTTCCCATGCGGCTTTGCGGTGTGAATTCGATCACGTCATGGTGCGTCGCGCCTCGCTCTATGAAGCTTGCGTGACATCACAAAATGTTTGCGGATTTGCATTTCAGCAAACGTCATTCCTGTGAAGACCGACGGCTGACCAACGACACAGCCGCACGTCGCACAACACACGAATGAATGCCGAATCGGCACCGAGCCAACGCATGTCCCAATTCAAACAACGCCGCAAACAACGCAGGTCTGCGGGGAGTGTCCGGCTGGCGATGCTGTCGCTGCTGATGCCGGGTGTGGTCCTGGCGCAAGAGCCACCGGCACCCGTTGCCGCACCGGTTGCCGCGCCGTCTTCCGAGCCTGCGCAGCAACGCAAGGTCAACATCAATGAGTACGTCGTGCGCGGCAACACCATGCTCGACATCCGCACCATTGAGAAGACCGTCACGCCGTTTCTCGGGCCGGATCGCACGCTCAAGGACATTGAAGATGCGCGTGCCGCGCTGCTGGCCGTGTATCAGGCCAAGGGCTTTCAGTCTGTCTATGTGGATCTGCCCGAGCAGCAGGTGACGGGCGGTGTGGTGATCCTGCAGGTGAATGAAACACGCGTGGGCCGCGTACGCGTGACGGGCGCTGAGTACACCTCGCCGCGACTGGTGCGTGATGGCGTGCCGGCGCTGCAGGAGGGCAAGGTGCCTGATTTCACACAGGCGCAGACGGAGCTGTCCACGCTCAACCGGGCCGATCGCCAGGTCATTCCGGTGGTGCGCCAGGGCGCGCTGCCCGGCACGATGGATGTCGACCTGAAGGTGGACGACAAGTCCCCAGTGCATGCCAGCATCGGCCTGAACAATGACCACAGCGCCGAGACGCGCCCGCTGCGCATGACGGCCTCGGTCAGCCACGACAACCTATGGCAGCTTGGGCATCGTGCGTCGTTGTCATTCTTCGGGGCGCCGCAGGATTTCAGCCAGGCGCGCGTGTGGTCGGGGTCGTACACCGCACCCATTCCGGAGTCGAACTGGAGCCTGGAATTCTCGGGTTACAAGTCCGACAGCAACGTTGCCACCACCGGCGGCACCAGCGTGCTGGGTAAGGGTCACGCGGTGGGCGTGAAGGCCAACTACGTGATGCCCACGGCGGGCGCCTGGTGGCAGCAGCTCGGTGTGGGCATTGACTTCAAGGACAACGCTGAGAGCCTGCGCTTTGGCAACACGAGCGACCACGTGCCGCTCAAGTACGCGCCCATCTCGCTGTACTACACGGGCTTCCGCCAGACCGAGCGCGACACGCTCAGCCTGAACCTGAGCGCCACCGCCGGCACACGCAGCCTGTTCGGCTACGGCAGCGACGAGCGTGCCTACGACTACAAGCGCGTGAACTCGCGATCGAGCTTCCTCGCCTTCAAGGCCGATGCCACCGAGACGCACACCTTCCAGGGCGGATCGCAAGCCGTGGTGCGCGTGGCGGGGCAGTTGTCGGATTCGCCGCTGGTGTCCAGCGAACAGTTTGCCGCGGGCGGCATGAGCAGCGTGCGCGGCTATCTGTCGGCCGAGGCCACGGGGGACTACGGCGCGCTGGCTTCGCTTGAGTGGCGGACCGCGCCGTACACGAAGTTCGCGCCCGCGCTGGATGAACTGCGCTTCTACCTCTTTACCGATGCCGCTTACCTGCGCCTGCGCCAGCCGCAGGTGGAGCAAGCGAGCAGCTTCTCGCTCCTCTCGCTGGGCTTCGGCACCAGTTTCAAATTGACCGACTACGTGCGCGGCCGCCTGGAGTTCGGCTATCCGCTGCGCGACGGCCCCAGCACGCGCGCGCATACGCCGCGCGTGAACTTTAGCGTGAACGCCAGTTACTGAACGCGCCATTGCGCCACGTCCAACCGTTTACTTGCTTTGTCTTCGGAGAGTTTCTGCCATGCGACGCATTCTGCTTCTGCTCACGCTGCTGAGCGCCTTCCTGCCCGGCACCGCGCTGGCGTGGTGGCAGCCCGATTGGGCCTATCGCAAGCCGATCACCATTGACGCCGGCCCGCAGGGCGGTGCGCTCAAGAGCGATGCCGGCCGTACGCCCGTACTTGTTCGCCTGCATACGGGAAACTTCAGCTTTGATGGCACGACAGAGAACGGTGCCGATCTGCGCTTCATCGCGGCGGATGACAAGACGGTGCTGAACCATCAGATCGAGCAGTTCGATCCGCTGCTCGGCATCGCGCTGGTGTGGGTGGATGTGCCGACGGTCACGACCAATGCACCGCAACGCATCTGGATGTACTACGGCAACCGCAAGGCGCCGTCGGCGAGCAACGGTCAGATGACCTTCGACCCGGACTACACGCTGGTCTATCACTTCAGCGAAACCGGCACCCAGCCGCGTGACACGACAGCCTACGGCAACCACGCATTCACGCCCGTCACTACGCTGGATGGCGGCGTGATCGGCAAGGGTGCGCAGTTCAACGGTACGCCGCTGATGTTGCCGGTGTCGCCATCGCTGGCCGTGCAGGCCAACGGTGCGTTCACGGTCTCAGCGTGGGTGCGGCCTGACAAGCTGGCGGCCGGGCAGGTGGTCTACGCCCGCCGCGAAGGTACCAACGAGTTCGTGCTCGGGGTCGACAACGGCGTTCCCTTTGTGCAGGTGAATGGCCAACGCAGCGAGCCGGGTCAACCGGTACGCGCGGGCCAGTGGTCGCACGTGGCGGCAACGGCGGATGACCAGGGGGTGCATCTCTACGTGAACGGCGCCGTTGCAGCCACGCTGGCGGCGCATCTGCCCGCGCTCAACAGCGCAGCGGCAGTGGGTGGTGATGCCCTGGGCGGTACGGGCCTGACGCCATTCAACGGCGCCATTGACGAGTTGCGCCTGTCCAAGACGGCACGCCCGGCAGGGTTGATCCAGGCCGATGCCGTTGCGCAGGGCGCCGAATCGCGTCTCGTGTCGATGGGCCCCGATGAGCAGCAAGCCGGCAAGAGCCACTTCGGTTTCATCCTTGCGGCCATGCCGGTCGATGCATGGGTGGTGGTGTGCGTGCTGGGCCTGATGATGGCCGGCTCGTGGGCCATCATGATCACCAAGAGCCGCTACTACAGCACCGTGTCGCGTGCCAACGCGCGCTTCATGGTGGTGTTCCGCGAGACCGCCGGCGCGTCGCTTGATTCGCTCGCGCGTGGCGGCAAGGTAGGGGCTGACATTCGGCAGGACTCCTCCCTGTGGCGCCTGTATGAGATCGCCATTCGCGAGATGCAGTTGCGGCACGAGCGCGGCTTCGACATCAACGCCGTTTCCGCTGCCACCATCGCTGCCATTCGCGCCGCCATGGAAGGCGTGATGGTGCGCGAGAACGAGCGCATGGCGCGCCGCATGAACTGGCTGTCGACCACCATTGAAGGCGCCCCGTACGTCGGCCTGTTCGGCACGGTGATCGGCATCATGCTGGTGTTCGTGGTGGCGGCCATGGCCGGTGCGGTGGACATCAACTCCGTGGCGCCGGGCATGGCTGCAGCACTGCTGTGTACGGCAGCGGGCCTGGGCGTGGCCATCCCCGCGCTGTTCGGCTACAACTGGCTCGCCTCCCGGTCAGATGCCATCGCCGCCGACATGGCGGTGTTCGTGGACGAGTTCGCTACGCGCCTGGCGGAAGAGCACGGCGACGGTCGCGCCACCGTTGTACTGGGCGATACCGCACCGCGTGCGGCGCATGCAGACCATCGCACCGACACGTCGGGCGGCGGCTTCGTGGCCAGCCCGGCCGCGCCGCACCGCGAGTAAGGGGCCGCCATGGCAAACGTGTCCCGCTTTGGGCCCAAGAAGCGCGCCAGCGGCATCAACATCACGCCGTTTGTGGATGTGCTGCTGGTGGTGCTGGTGATCTTCATCCTGACCAGTAACGCGAGCATCCCCGGTATCAAGGTCAACCTGCCGAAGGCGAGCGCCAGCGTGGCGTTGGAGAAGCCCAAGACCAAGGCCATCACCATCGACAACAACGGGCAGGTGTTCCTGGATGCGTATCCGGTCACGCTGCCCGAGCTGGAAGACCGCCTGCGCACCGAGAAGGCCGTCACGCCGGATTTTCCGGTGATCGTGCGTGGCGACGCATCCGTGCAGTACGCCAAGGTGGTGGAGGTGCTCGACCTGTTGCGCAAGATCGAGCTCAACCAGATCGGTCTGGTGACCGGCAAGCCGGCAGCGTGAGGGCGGCGCAATCATGCAGCTTGACCTGAACCCGTCCACGCCCACGGCGGATCCGCAGCCGGCTTTCTGGCGGCGCTGGGGCAGCTATGTGATCGGCGCCGTAGCGGCGCTGATCGTCGTGGCGGTGGTGTGGTATCTGCTCGCGGGCACGGCGAGCACCAAGCGTGAGGCACCGTCCACGCCGATGCTCGTGCTGCAGCCGCCACCACCTCCACCGCCTCCGCCACAACCCGAAAAGCAACCGGAGCCTGACAAGGTGAAGCCCGAAGTGGTGGAGCCCAAGCCCGACCCCACGCCCGAAACACCCAAGCCGGCAGAAGACACACCCAACCCCGCGAAGGACCTGTCCGACCCCGTCACCATGAATGCCGACGGGCAGGCCGGCACCGACGCCTTCGGTATCGGCGCAGGCAAGGGCGGCGGCATGAGCGGCGCGGGTGCCGGCGGCGGCAATGCCACGTATGGCCGCTATTTCGGCTACGTGCTGCAGCAGGCCCTGTCGCGCGATGACCGCGTACGCCGCCTGGCGTTCCTGATGCAGGTGAACGTGTGGCTGGACCCGAACGGCCGCGTCACCCGCGTCGAGCTCGTGCACGGCAGCGGCAATGCCGACACCGATCAGGCCGTGCTCGCCTCCTTGCGCGCGATTGAGCGCGTGGATGAACGGCCACCGGCTTCCCTGCAGTTTCCGCAGCGCGTGACGCTGCAAGGCAAGCGGCCCGCCGGTTGAAACACATGACAACGATAGCGCCGGCTCGGCAGTCGAGCCGGTACTCCAGCATGCAACGCACTTCTTCCAACAACATGGCACTCAACCCTGTTACCCACCCATTCCGTGCCGCCGCGCTGGCATCGGCTGTCGGCTTGTTGATCGCGTCGGGCAGCGTCCACGCGCAGGCCGCCGCGGGCGAGACCACGATGGTCAAGCTCATCCGCGGCCTGATCCAGAGCGGCGCGCTCAAGAAAGACGTCGGCGAAGCGCTGCTCGCGCAGGCCAGTGCCGAAGCGCAGGCCACGCAGCAACTGCAGCGCCAGGTGGCCGCGCAGGCTGCTCAACCTACGCAAACGGCAGGCGTGAAAGCCGAGCCCGGCGATGTGCGTGTGCCCTATGTGCCGCAGACCGTGCGCGACCAGATTCGCGACGAGGTCAAGAGCGAGGTGCTGGCCCAGGCCAAGACCGAGCGCTGGGCGGCGCCCGATGCCATCCCCGCCTGGACGCAGGGCATTCGCGTGGAAGGCGACGTGCGCGTGCGCAACGAATCGCGCTTCCTGTCGAACCAGAACAGCAACATCGAAATCGACTGGGCAGCCATCAATGCCGGCACCGGTTTCGACGTCAACACCAACACGAATACCAAGTTGCCGCCGCTGCTCAACACCTCGCAGAACCGCCGCAACCAATGGCGTGTGCGGGCGCGGCTGGGCGTCTTCGCAGATATCTCCGAGAGCACGCAGGCTGGCATCCGCCTGGCCTCGGGCAGCGACAACAACCCCGTGTCGACCACGCAGTTGCTGGGCACCGCGCAGGGCAAGAAGAACGTGTGGCTGGATCAGGCATGGATCTCGCACAAGCCGGCCGACTGGGTGACGATCACGGGCGGCCGCTTTGCCAATCCGTTCTGGTCGACCGACCTGCTGTTCTCGCAAGACCTGAACTTTGACGGCATTGCCGCCAACTTCAGCAAGACACTGCGCGGCGACACCATCACCGTGTTCGGTACCGCCGGCGTGATCCCGCTGGAGTACTCGGCAGATGGCTTCCCCAGCCGCAGCCAGGACAAGAGCTCAAGCCAGAACAAGTGGCTGTTTGCCGCTCAGGTGGGCGCGGAGTGGAAGGTGGATTCACGCAACACGGTGCGCGGCGCGGTGGGCTACTACAACTTCAACAACGTCACGGGGCAGGTGTCGCAACCGTGCGCGTTGTACTCGGGGCTGGACAACTGCAGCACGGACTGGTCGCGTCCGGCCTTCATGCAGAAGGGCAACACGCTGATGCTCCTGCGCAATATCGCGCTCAACCCGCTGGACCCGGCCAACACGCCGCAGCCGCAGTACGTGGGCCTGGCATCCGAGTTCCGCCTGCTGGACCTGAACGCGCGCTGGGACACCAAGGTCATGGGCAACTACGGCCTGCGCTTCGACGCCAACTACATCCGCAACCTGGCGTACGACGCCGACAAGATGTGGCAGCACGCCGGGCCGGGCGGCATCGTCAACAACTTCGGCGGCACCGGCGGAACGAACCGCTCGGACTTCCGCAGCGGCGGCAACGCGTACATGTTCCAGGCCACCTTCGGCAAGCCGGCCCCGAGCGCGCGCGGCGACTGGAATGTCATCGCTGGCTACAAGCGCATCGAGGCGGATTCCATGCCCGACGGCTACAACGACCCGACCTTCCACGGCGGCGGCACCAATGCGCGCGGCTACTACTTCGGCGGCTCGTATGCGGTGGACAAGAACGCGTGGTTCACCGGCCGCTGGATCTCCACGCGTGAAGTGACCGGCCCGCGCCTGTCGATCGACACGCTGCAGCTCGACTTCAACGCCAAGTTCTAAGGGGGCGACGTGGACGAGAACCGAACGGTTTCACGGCTGATGCTGGCGTTGTTGGTGGCGGCATCTCTGGCCCCCTGTGCCGCGTCGGCGCAGCAGCCCAGCATGGAGGAGCGTTTGCGTGCACAGCTGCGCGCGACCACTACGCAGCTTCAACAAGCACAGGCGCAGCTCGCCCAACTGCAGGCGGGCGGTGGTACCAACGCGCCCGCATCGGATGCCTCCAAGAAGGAGCTTGCCGACCTGCGCACCCAGCTTGATGCGGAGCGTGCGCGCACGCGGCAACTGAGCGAGGGTAGCGCCGCCGCCCATCGTGAAGCGCAGACCGTGGCTGACAAGGCCAATACGCAGATCACGCAGCTGCGCGCCGCGTACGATGAGTTGCTGCGCCGCGCCCGCGCCAGTGAAGCGGAGCGCCAGAAGCTGGCCACCGCAACGGCCACGCAGCAGAACGCCCTGCAGCAATGCGAGGCCAAGAACGCCAAGCTCTACGCCGTCGGCCAGGAAGTTCTGAGCGCCTACGAGTCGATGGACGTGACCACCGTCATCGCCGCTCGCCAGCCGTTTGCCACCAAGTCACGCGTCAAGTACGAGCAGATTGCGCAGGAGTACGGCGACAAGCTGTACGAGGGCCGCTTTGATCCGCGCGCTGTTACCGCGCCGACACCGGAAGCCTCCGCACCGCACGCAGAAGCGCCCAAGGCGCCCTGAGTTTTCTCCTCTCCGATTCACCCACGCACATGACCACCATGTCCATGCTGACAACCCTTTCCCCCACCGATGTGGCCGACGCCATCAAGGCAGCGGGCGGTGCTGTGACTGCCATTGAGCAAGGCGGCATCACCTACCTGACCAGCGCCAGCCACGGCATCAGCTTCCAGATCCTGTGGGGCAACGCCATCGAGCCCGGCCGCTATGCAGATCTCACGCTGAGCTGCCCGCTGCGTGTGCAAGGTGGCGCGCTGCCCGACGGTCTCATTGCCGATTGGCACCGCTCACGTCGTTTTGCGCGTTTGGCGCAGCACGGTGATTTTGTTGTGCTGGAGATGGATGTGATTGCTGCCGGAGGCATCTCCGTTGAGCACCTCGTCACGCAGATCCGCCTGTGGATGCAGATGATGGGCGAGTTCTTCGTGTACCTGCGCAACTATCGCAACGAGCCGGATGCCCAGGCTGCAACGGCTTCGGGTGCTGGCGTGGCTCAGCCTGTGGAAGCCGTCACGCAATAACATAATCAATCTTCGCGCTTCCATGCTGCAAGGTTTGCGTTGGCATGAAAAAAGCCCGGCAATGCCGGGCTCAAACCTCGCGACAGCGGTGAACCGCCGTCTGTATCCCTATCGATTAACGACCAGCCTTGCCTGCGCAAGCCGTGGTGTTGCCGATGTTGACGTTCTTGCCGTTGACGTTGTTGAGCAGGTTGTCGCGGATCAGGCTGACCAGCGCGTCCGGCAGCGGGGCGAAGCCGTTGCCGGTGATGCGCGGCAGGTTGCTGTTGATGCCCGAGTACGTCGTGTGGCGGTCCAGGAACGTCTGGATCTTGCTCAGCACCGTGGCGTTGGCGTAGCACTGGACGTGGTCCAGGTAGGTCACGCCTGCGATCGGGTAGCCCGTGGAGGGGTTGGCAACCGTCAGCGCCCAGGTGTTCGGGTCAGCCAGGTTGGACGACAGCGTAGGCAGGGTGAGGTTGCTGAGCGCCGTGGTGGTGTTTGCCGACGTCGGGTCGTAGGTCTGACCATCGTTGCTGTTCGTCAGGCTGGCAGCCGACAGGTTCTTCGTTGCAACGGTCGAGTTCGGGGCAAGCGTGGTGTTGATGTAGTCCGGGCTCAGGTAGCCGATGCCGCTGTTGGCGGCCACAGCGTCACGCACACCGGCGCTCAGGTTGCCACCCACGAAGTTGGACGGAACGCCACCCGGGAAGCTGTCGGTGAACTTCGTGCTCGTCACGAACGTCACGTTGGAGTTGTTGGCGTTGCAGACCGCGGCAAGGTGACGCGTGAAGATCTCCGACGTGCCGCTGCTGTCCGAGCGGTAGACGACCTTGATCGGGCCAGAGGCGCCGCCGAGCGCTGCCCAATCGGTGATTTGACCGGAGAACACACCGCACAGCTGGTCGTCGTTCAACGTCAGGCTGCTCAGGCTGGCGTTCTGGAACGGAATGCCAACAGCGGTACCGACCGACGGGATCTGCACCAGGGCGCCGTCCGTGCCCTTGCGGGGGGCGAAGGCGCTGATATCCGACGAGCTCAGGATCGAGTCGCTGCCGGCGTAGTGCACGGTCGTGTCCGTGCGCGGCGTGACGTAGGCGGCGTTGAAGGCGGCCGGGTTGTTGGTGGTCAGTGCGGTCTTGCCACCGCCGCTACCCGTCACGGCGTAGATGTGGTTCGGGCCAAACACAGCGATTTCCGAGCTGTACAGGAACTCGGGCAGCGAAGCGCCACCGCCTACGACCACCGGCGATGCCGGGCTCGGGTTCGGTTGCGTACCGGCAAAGGCCACCGTGGCGGTGCCCAGGGCCAGCGCGGCGCAGGCGGCTTGAATCATGACTTGCTTCAGCTTCATGGAGTGCTCCAGAGGAATAGGGATCAGCAAATACAAGTTGTGTTGTTTTGCCGATGTGCGCTCATGAATGAATTCACACCGGCATGCAAAGTATTGATACCGGGTGTGAATCAGGTGGGATAAGCAGATGAAAAAGCGATGGCGCTAGCTCATGCGTTCTCGTCATGAGTTTCTGCGGAACGAAAGCCTTGGGATATAAGCGGTGTGCGGTTTTTCAGGGCGCCGTTCGTCAATTAGAAGCGGGCCGTGCGTTGGAGTTCAACGCGTGACAGACGCATGGCATTGCACCATGCATGAATGCGGAATGCAATTCGAACAATTGAATTGTATGGCTGCATTCTGATTGAAATTCAATTGAATACAAGCCATGGCGTATTTGCCAGGGGTGCGTGTTGTCTTTTGATCTTGCTCCAAAGTAGAGCAGGACACAGGGCGCCACGTAATGCATCACAAAGGGGGGGCGCTGCAGAACCACTCAACCATGAGGTCCGTTCATGAACCTGGCTTTGCATCCGACCGAAGAGCGCATGTTGACGGTAGCGATGTATATCGAGGAGTTTGGTCATCTGACCAAGGCGGAACACGTGCCGCGCGCACGGTGTCCGATCTGTCATGGGGCGCTTTATGTGATCGGCTCGAAGAGCGACAAGCTCAAGCCGCGCTTCAGCCATATCAGCGGCGAGCGGTTGTGCTGTCCGCTCGTGCGCAATGGCGAGGCGCCGTCCGACATCACGGTCGAACAGCAGGCCGACGTCGTGCTCGCGCAGCGCAACCGCGAGCGCTTTCTCGCGCAATGGCAGTGGCACTTTGCGTTCATGAAGCGGCCACACCACGCGCCTACGCTATCGATGGCGCGTTTCATTGCCTTGCTCGACTATGCGTCCGCACGCAATCTATGGGCGTACGGAGAACTCAAGCCCGCGAGCGTGCCGTACATCCTGCTGTCGTATGCCGGCTTCATTCTGGCGGGACGGCAGCGCGGCGGGCGATGGCTGCATTTCTGGTTCGACTCGTCTGTGCGTGATGTGCACGACCTGCACATGCCGCGCCGATCGCCACCGCGTTTCTTTCGCGCGCACTACACGCATCCGCGCGCGACGCTGCTGCCTTCGCAACAGCATCTGTTCCACATGGAGGAGGTGAGCTTGTCGCAGACGTATCTGGAAGAAGCACAGCCCGCCGTAAACGCTGAAGATGTGGGTGCGTTCTGGACCTATCTGCGCCGGGCCGAGGCATGACGCGCCGGTGTATGCGCCGTGAGCGCGGCGCGGCCGTCGTCACCGCCTTGCTGGTGGTGGCAATGGCGGTGACGCTGGTGGCGACGATGTTTGCCGGCCAGCGCGCTGCCATTCGGACGGTGGAGGTGCAACGCCTGCGTGCCGACACGGTGTGGATGCAGCGGGCCTCCGTAGAGTGGGCGCGCATGCTGTTACGCGAGAATGCACGTTCCGCGCCCGTCGATCATCTCGGCCAGCGCTGGGCGTCGCCCGTCAACGATCTGCCGGTGGCCAGCGTATTGGGTAAGACGGCTGTGCAGGCGTTCGACGCTGCAGGCGACATGCGCGTCGACGGCTACATCGAAGATGCACAGGCGCGCTTCAACCTCAACACACTGATTACTGCCGCCGAAGGTGGCAAGCCGCCAGGCATTCGACCAGAAGGTGTACGTGTGTATCAGCAGTTGCTGACGAAAGCCGATCTCGATCCGTCGTTGGCGATGCTGACGGCCACCACCATTCTGCGTAGTCTTGATGCAAAGGGCTCGTCCGCATTTGCGCTCGCGCAGCCGGTGGACCTTGTCCGCATTTCCGGCTACACGGCCGACGGTGTGCGCAAGCTCGCGCCGTATGTGGTCGTGCTGCCGGAGCCGACGTCGGTCAACGTCAACACGGCGGGGCCAGAAGTGCTGGCAGCGACGATCCGTGGCCTGTCGCCGGGGCAGGCCGCAGCGCTGGTGTCGAGTCGCGACAGGGCATGGTTTCGCGATATGGGGGATCTCACCAACCGCCTCAAGGCCATCGCACCCGGTCTGGCTGAGCAGGGTGACATCCTGCTGGAAACGCGCAGCCGCTACTTCATCGCGCACAGCCGGTTGCGCAACGGGCGGGCTACACGCGCGCTGGATGCGCTGATCCTGCGCGAGGGTATCGGTGAGCGCTACCGCACCTCCCTGCTGTGGGTGCGTGAACCGGCTATGCCAGGCATCGATGGTTGAAGCGTAAGCAGCGCGCTACAGGTCCGCCAGAACCACCTTGGTATAGGGCGCGTCATTGACCATCACGGTCACTTCCAGGCCCGTCACAGCGTTGGGGGTGATCCGCGGCAGCATGCCGGAGGCCGCCACGGCGGATGCGGGGCGCGATGCATCCGCCGACAACGCCTTCCACCCCTGCGTTGTCCACCCCCGCACTTGCAGTGCTGACGTGTGCTCCACCAGCGTCAGCCGCTCCGGCAATGTGGCATTCAGTGCTTCACGCGCGGGGCCGCGCTCGTTGAGCGGTGCTGAAGCTTCGCGGATGAGCGAGCCGCCGTCCACACGATAGCGCACCACCTGCCAGCGGATCGGCTGACGCGAATCGCGCAGCATGCGCACGATGCGAAGGTCACCATCGCCAAACACAACGGCTGGCTGACCAAGGTCGTCGTCACGCACGGCTTCACCAAAGTCCGTATCGAGCTGCTCGAACAGACGGTCGATGGCGCGCGTCTCCTCCAGGCTGTCCGCCAGCCGATGCTGGCCGCGGATGATGCCGTCCAGCGACCGCCACGAGATCAGCGCAATGATCGCCAGGATCGTGATGGCGATCACCATTTCGATGAGGGTGAAGCCAGTTGACGGGCGGGCGCGCTGCATCAGCATCAGAAGGCCTGATTGGAGGTGTCGGCCAGTACGGTGGCCACTTGCGCCAGGCGCACGCGCGTCTCCAACCCTTCGCCTTCGCGATAGACGGAGACGACGACCAAGTGGAATACGGGGTTCTCCAGCACGACGACGGTGTCCTCGCACGTGAGCGCGATGCGCCCCTGACCACACGGCGTGCGGTGCAGCCCCGGGGGCGGTACCGTATTGGCCAGGCGCATGCGCGCAAGTTGGTTGGTGGCGCTCCATTGCGCCAGCGTGCGCTCGCGCATGCCGGCACTGGAATCGGCCAGCAAGCCGGTCGCACGCAGGCAAGCACCCAGCGCCACGGCCACGATCACCAGTGCCACCAGCACTTCCAGCAGCGTGAAGCCGGCAATGTGCCGCCGCGTGGCTCTATTGCACAACATAGCGGCTCGGGCCCGTGGTGACGATATCGACCTGTGCCGTGTCGGCGGCCATGTGCAGGGTGATGGGCGGTTCGATGGCTTCACGGCCAAACAGCATGCGCACGCTGCCGGATTGCGCAGGGCGGCCCACCTGCATGAGCGACAGTGCAGACAACGGCTGACGCCATTGGCCAGCGCGTAGCACGTCGTCACGCAAGGGTTGCCAGGCATCGTGCTCGCGGATGAGGAAGCGGTAGCCCTCGGGCGTCGCCTCCCACACGATGGGCTGGGAGCGCAGGCGCGCCTCGTCATGCGCCGCCTGCAGCAGAAAAATCAGGCGCTGCGCCTGGTGTTCAAGCACCGTGCGCTGGCTTGGTTGCGCATTGACGACCACCGCCCCCATCACGATGCCGATGATGACCACCACCACCAGCATCTCCAGCAGCGTGAAGCCACTTGCGCGCATGCCGGTGCGCATGCTCAGTGCACCATCTGGTTGATGTCGAGAATCGGCATCAGCACGGCCAGCACGATCAGCAGCACCATCACGCCCATGCTCAGGATGAGCACCGGCTCCAGCAGGCTGGTGATGAACAGCGTGCGGCGCTCCAGTTCGCGTGTCTCGCCCTCGGCTGCACGGTCCAGCATGGGAGCGAGGTTGCCGGTGGATTCTCCAGAGCGGATCAGGTGGACCAGCACAGGTGGAAACCGGTTGGCATGCGCCAGCGCCCGCGAGAGGGATGTGCCCTCGCGCACGCGGCCGATGGCGTCTTCCACGTTCTGGCGCAGCACCACGTTGTTGAGCGTTTCCCCAGCCGCTTGCAGCGCCCGCAAGATCGGCACGCCCGCGCTGATGAGAATCGCCAACGTGCTGGCAAAGCGTGCCGTGTTGTAGCCGCGTACGAGCCGGCCGATAAGCGGCGCGCCCAGTAACCAGCCGTGCCACGCTTGACGCGGGCCGGGTCGTCGCAACAGGCGTTTGACGCCCATACCGATTGCCGCCGCTACCAGTGCAGCTAGCCAGCCCCAGTCGCGCGCGAAATCGCTGCAGGCCAACATGATGATGGTCAGCGTCGGCAGCTTTTGCTTGGTCGTCGTGAAGACACCCACTACCTGCGGCACCACGTAGGTCAGCAGGAAGACCACGATGCCAAACGCCACCACGGTGACGACGGCAGGGTAAGTAAAGGCCAGCTTGATCTTTTGCGTGAGGGCGTTGCGGCCTTCAATGTAGTCGGCCAGGCGTGAGAGCACCACGTGCAGCTTGCCGGTGTGCTCGCCGGCGGAGACCAGCGCGCGGTAGATGTCAGGAAAGTCGCGCGGGTGGCGGGCCAGCGCACCAGACAGCGATTGCCCGCCCATCACCTCCGAGCGCAGCGTGCCGATGAGATCTCGCACGTAGTCGCGCTCGGCTTCAGCCGCCAGGGCAGAGAGCGCTTCGTCCAGCGGCAGGCCAGCGGTCAGCAGGCTGGCCAGTTGGCGCGTGAACAGCGCTTGCTCCGTGGTGCCGAGGCGATGGCCGAACAACCCGTTGAGGCTCGTGCTGGCCGTGCGTTCGGTCACGGCGGATACGTCGATCGGCGTCATGCCGCGCGAGCGCAGCAGCGTGCGCGCACCTCGGCTGCCATCGGCATCGATGACGCCACGGCGCAGTTGTCCGGCCGGCGTGACGGCCTCGTAGCGAAAGGTCGGCATGAGCGAGAACGGGCGAAGACTGCGGGTTCATCAGCAAAGCCGGACCGACTCTATGCAACAAAGATGGCGATGTGGTGTGCGAAAGTTTGCACAAGCGTGTCAATGCGCCATGCGCGGCGGGTTTAGGCCCGCTTGCGTACCGGGCGCCGGCCCATCTCCTGCAGGAAGGCCCGTGCACGTGCCTCGCCGGTGTAGGCCGTGTTGATCCGCACCCAAGGCGAGACCTCCAGATTGGGCCGGAAGTAACTGCCGGGCGCCAGCGTCACACCATGCCGCTCAGCCGCGGTAACGAGTTCGCGCGAATCCTCCACGTGCGGCACGCGCGCCCACAGGAAGTTGCCGCCGGTTGGGTGATGAAACACTTCCCAGCCCGCGTCCGTCAGCACGTCGAGCGAGGCGATGAGCGAATCGCCGATGCGTTGCCGCAGCCGCTCGGTGTATTTGCGGTACGCACCGCGCTCCAGCAGTGTTGCCACGACCGCCTCTGAAAAGCGCGAGCCGCCCACGCTGGTGAGCATCTTTACGTCGGTCAGGTCCTGCACGAGATCGCGCCGCGCAATCAGGTAGCCCACGCGCAGCGATGCCGATACCGTTTTGGAGAACCCGCCCACGTAGATCACGTGTTCAAGCTGGTCCAGCGTGGCCAGCCGTGCGGTCGGGTCGGCTTGGATGTCGGCAAAGATGTCGTCTTCCACAAAGACAAAGCCGTGGCGACGCGCCAGCTCCAGCAGGCGGAACGCAACCGGCGGAGACAGCACCGAGCCTGTCGGGTTGTGCAGCACGCTGTTGATGAAGAACAGCTTGGGCCGGTGCTCACGCAGCATCGCCTCGGTCACCTCCACGTCGGGGCCATCGGCGGTGCGTGGAATGCCGACCAGCTTGACGCCATGCAGCCGCAGTAGGCCGAACACGTTGTAGTAGCCCGGGTCTTCCACGAACACGGTATCGCCGGGCTTGAGCAGATGGCGGATGACGAGATCGATGGCCTGGCTGGCGCCCACCGTCATCATCACGTTGGGCAGCTCGGCCTGGATGCCCAGTTGGCGTGCGCGCGTCATGATCTGGTGCCGTAGCGCGGTGTTGCCCAGCGGTGTGGCGTAGTCGATCACCGCTTCCACGTCGGTGCGCGAGACCTGGCGGATGGCCTGCGTAAGGCCGCCCATGTCGCGCCAGTCTGCCGGCACAAAACCGCCGCCCAGCTTGAGCGACGCGTCAGGGTAGTTGAACTGCTCAAGGATGTGATCGGATTCGACCTCTGCGCGGCGCGGGTCAGACCAGCCGCGTCCTGCGCGCCCGGTCAGGCCGCTCTCGGCCACGTAGAAGCCCGAGCCGTGGCGCGAGTCCAGCAGCCCCAGCGACACCAGTCGGTCATACGCCTCGATCACCGGAAATCGGCTGATGCTGTACTCGGCCGCCAACTGGCGGATCGACGGCAGCTTGGCGCCGGGCCTCACATCGTTGTCGCGAATCCAGGTCTGCACGCCGGCCACGATCTGGTCGGCAATCGGCACGCGGGTGGTGGCGTCGATCAGGAGCTTCATGGGCGATAGCCCTCCGTAGCGGATGATGCGGAACAGTCATGTGCAACTGTTCGTGACTGTTCGCATTGTAACGATCCGCTGTCCAACTGAAAGAAGCGCCGATGCCCGGCTGGCGTATTTCAACGCACATGAACTCCAACATCGACTGCGCGGCCCATGAACTGGCTGCACGAGCGAACGATGCCTGGGAGGAGGGTGCACGCGACAAGGTGGCCGCCTCTTTGAGGGAGGCGTTCGTCCCGCGAGATCATCTTCTTGTGCAGCGCCACGGAGGCGAGCAACCTCGTGGCACAGACGCTTGGTCGCCAGCAGCACGCCGGTCTGAAGAAGGCCGGCAGGGCCGGGCATTCGCTGAAAGAGCAAAGCCAGCAGCTTAAGCAGGTGGTGTCGGTGTTCCGGATTGATCGGGAAGCGGCACTCGGGTGATCGCGCTGGTGGTAAGGCAAGACCGGCGCCCTGGGCAAGGAGCCGGTTTTTCTTTGGTCAGATGCCGAGGTCTAGCAAAAACGGATGGAGCGCGCCGTCAACGCGCCGTCAACGCCCCTTCATCCGCTGCACGGATCGATCCCCCACCCACTGCACTACGCTTACCAGGGCAATCAGCAGCACGATCACGACCGCCATGACCGTGGTGTCGAAGCGCTGATAGCCGTAGCGGATGGCGATGTCACCCAGGCCGCCTGCGCCCACCGCGCCCGCCATGGCCGATGCGCCAATCAGCGAGACGATGGTGAGCGTGAAGCCGCCGATGATGCCGGGCAGTGCCTCGGGCAGCAGCACGTGCCAGACGATGTGTCGGCGCTTGCAGCCCATCGCCTGCGCGGCTTCCACCAGGCCGCGGTCGACTTCGCGCAGGCTGATCTCGGCAATGCGCGCAAAGAACGGCGTGGCGCTGATCGACAGCGGCACGACCGCCGCCCATACGCCAATGGTGGCCCCCACCACCAGCCCTGTGAACGGCAGCAGTGCCACCAGCAGGATGATGAAGGGCGTGGCACGAAAGCCGTTGATGAGCGCACCCAGCGCGCGGTGCACGCGGGGCGATTCCAGCGTGTTGCCTGGCGCCGTCAGCACCAGGATCAGCGCCAGGGGGATACCGGCCAGCGCGGCGATCAGCGCAGATGCGGACACCATCGTCAGCGTGTCGAGCAGGCCCTGCCAGATGCGGTCAATCGTGAGCGGGGACATAGCCGAGGCTCCGGGTGGACTGGGACAGTTGCAAGGCCGCTAGCGCATCTTGCGAGAGGGTGCCGCCCGCTGCCGCAACCAGCAGGTGCCCTTGCGTGCGGCCCTGGATGCGATCGAGATCGGCGCGCAGCAGACGTGTCGGGTGGCGCAGCGCCTGAGCGATCTGCGCCAGCTCGGGCACGGCGACCGTACCGGTGTAGCCCAGTTCAATCAATTGTTCAAAGGTGCCGCGCGTGGGCGGGGTGGGCTGCAGGCGTGCCGCCACGTCGTCGGGCAAGCCGCCGCGCAGCGGTTGCAGCAGGGCGCGCGTGGCGTCGTGCTGCGGGTCACCAAAGACGCGCCACACGGGGCCCTGCTCTGCGACGCGGCCGGCTTCGAGCACCAGCACGTTGTCGCAGATGTCGCGGATCACCCCCATCTCGTGCGTGATGAGCACGATGGTCAGGCCTAGGCGGCGGTTGATGTCGCGCAGCAGAGCGAGGATGGCGTCGGTCGTTTCCGGGTCAAGCGCGGAGGTGGCTTCGTCGCACAGCAGGATCTCAGGCCGGTGCACCAGTGCACGGGCAATGCCCACACGCTGCTTCTGCCCGCCGGACAGGCGCCCTGGATACACGTGCTGCTTGCCCTCCAGCCCGACCAGCGCCAGTAGCGCATCCACGCGTTGCGCAATCTCCGCCGCCGGCACACCGGCCACCCTCAACGGCAGCGCGACGTTCTCCCACACCGTCTTGGCAGAGAGCAGATTGAAGTGCTGGAAGATCATGCCGATGCGCCGGCGCAGCCCGACCAGCGCATGTGTGCCGAGCGTGCCGACATCGACACCATCCACCAGCACCTGCCCGCTGGTCGGCTTCTCCAACCCGTTGATGGTGCGCAGCAGGCTGGACTTGCCCGCGCCGCTGCGCCCGATGATGCCGAAGATGCCACCGGCCGGAATGTCGAGATCGATGCCTTGCAGCGCATGCACATCGCCCGCCGCCGCGCGGTACGTCTTGCCGACGTTGCGGAAGGTGATGGTGCCGGCAATCGGCGTAGCAATAACGGCATCGGCTGGCCTGGTGTACGGAGCCGTGGTGTCCGGCCAGGCGTGGACGGGGTTCGATACAAGTGTGGTCATGGCGTCACCAAGTCATCGTTTCATCGCTTGAGCCAGGGCAGGGTGTAGAGCTTGTCGTCGTTGGCATACGACGTGTGTATCTGCTGCTGTACGGCTGGTGACTCCTGATACAGCTTGATGAAGCGTGCGATGCGCGGGTCGCCTGCGTTGTCGCGCCGCGCCACGAAGCGGATGGCGAAGTACTCGTCGTCGATGCCCGAGTACAGCAGGCCTGCGCCGGCAATGTCGGCCTTGCCCGCATTGACGAAGTGCGCCGGATAGCCCTGAGCGAGGTCCACGTCGTCCAGTGCGCGCACGAGCTGCGGGCCCTCGATCTCGACAAACTTGAGCTTCTTCGGGTTGGCCACCACGTCATTGAGCGTGCCGCGCGCGCCTACGCCGTCACGCAGCTTGATCAGCCCAGCCTTCTGCAGCAGCAACAGGCCGCGGCCCTGGTTGACGGGGTCGTTGGCTACCGCCACGCGCGCGCCGTCCTTCAGATCAGCCAGGCGCTTGATCTTGCTGGAATACAGGCCGATGTTGCCCAGCACGCCGATGCCGACGCTCTTGAACGCATAGCCGCGCTCCTTGACGGCGTTGTCCAGAAAGGCCTGGTGCTGGAAATAGTTGAGGTCCAGGTCGCCCGAGGCGAGCGCGACATTGGGGGTGGTCCAGTCGGTCAACTCGACCACCTTGACATCCAGCCCCTGCTTGCGGGCTTCAGCGGCGGCTACCTCCACGGAATCGGCCAGCGCGCCGGGTGTGACGCCAATGCGCAACGGTGCCGCATATGCGGCGGCGGTCAAGGTGAGTGTGGCGAAGGCGAGGAAGAGTCGATGTGTGAGCTTCATGGGTGTGCATGCTGCAAAGGGAACATGGGGTGATTCCAGCATGGCGGGTGGCCCTATTCCCACGAATATTTGCGTAGATGGTTACTCGGTCCGGACATGGCCCTGTAGCGGGGTGTGCTGGCGGCGGCACGCGAGTACGGCGATACTGGTGCCTTACGCCCGGTGCACGCATGCTGGGCGAAGGCAGTTCACCCTCAAGGAGCGGAGACCAATGAGAGCGTCGTACAAGCGTCGTGGTGCAGTGATCGGGCGGCTGTTGCGGCTCGTGATCGCAGTGGTGGTTGTGGTGGCGGCCTATGTGGCCTTCAACACCTGGCGGCATGGCTCGCGCCAGCTCGATGTGCCGGCCGTCACGCCGGTGGCCGTGGATGGCCCGGCGGCTGCCGCACACTTGGCGGAAGCCGTGCGTGCACGTACCGTGTCCAGCGCCACCGACGCACAGTTGAACGCCGACCAGTTCCGCCAGCTGCACGCCATGCTGGAGGCGCGTTACCCCAAGGCGCACGCCGTGCTTCAGCGCGAGCAGGTGGGTGACTTTGCGCTGCTCTACACCTGGAAGGGTTCCGACCCGTCACTCCAGCCCATCATGCTGATGGCGCACCAAGACGTCGTGCCCATCGCCTCCGGCACCGAAGGCGACTGGACCGAGCCGCCGTTCGACGGCGTGATCAAAGACGGCATGGTCTGGGGCCGGGGCGCATGGGACGACAAGGGCAACCTGATCTCGCAGATGGAAGCCATCGAGCTGCTGGCCGCCAGCGGCTTCAAACCGCGCCGTACCATCCATCTGGCCTTTGGTGCCGACGAGGAAGTGGGCGGCGACCGTGGTGCCAAGCAGATCGCCGCGCTGCTCAAGTCGCGCGGCGAGCGCCTCGATTTCGTGATCGATGAAGGGCTGCTGATTACCGAAGGTGTGCTGCCGGGCCTGACCAAGCCGGCAGCGCTGATCGGCGTGGCTGAGAAGGGCTTCCTGTCAATGCAGCTCAAGGTGTCGGCCACGCCGGGGCATTCGTCGATGCCGCCGCCGCACGGCCAGAGCGCCATCGCCATGATGAGTGCCGCGCTCAAGCGCTTGGACGACGATCAACTGCCCGCCGGCATCCGTGGTGTGGCGCAGGAGATGTTCCAGACGCTGGCGCCCGAAATGCAGGGCTTCAGCCGTGTCGCACTGTCTAACCTGTGGCTGTTCGGCCCGCTGGTGCAGAAGCAGCTGGAGGCGTCTGCCAGCTCCAATGCCATGCTGCGCACCACCACGGCGCTGACCGTCATCCAGGCCGGCAACAAGGACAACGTGCTCCCGGGCCGTGCCGAGGCCATCGTCAACTTTCGCCTACTGCCTGGCGATACCGTGGCGTCAGTGACGGAGCACGTGGAGAACGCCGCCAAGGCCGCGGCACCCAACGGCAAGTTCGAGCTGAGCAACTTGCCGGGCGTGAGTGAGGCCTCGCCGGTGTCGCCCACGCAATCGGCGTCGTATCAGTTGATCAATAAGACGGTGCGTGAGCTGTTTCCGGGCACGGTGGTGGCGCCGGGGCTGATGATCGGCGCGACGGACTCACGACACATGATCGGGATTGCGGACCACGTTTACCGCTTCTCGCCGGTGCGCGCTAAGCCGGAGGATCTGCCGCGCTTTCACGGCACGAACGAACGGATTACCGAGGCCAACCTGGTCGAGTTGATCCGCTTTTACCACCGGCTGGTGCAGCAGGCGGCGGGCTGAGGCGCGGGCACCGGCCCGGCGCTCACTGTCCGTGGGTGCTGGGCAGCTCGTGCGAAGGCGTTGGTGTTGGCGCGGACGATGCCCTTGCGCGTTGTCCGCGCGTCGCGAGCCAGCACAGGATCGACCCAGCAACCACCATCGACGCGCCTTTCCAGAACGCGAACGACAGCGGGGCATGCAGCAGCGCAGCCGCCAGCGCGGCGGAAAACACGGGAATGAAGTACGACGCGCCTGCCAGCACCGTCACGTTGCCGTGCAGGATGCCGACGTTCCAGGCCGCATAGCCGAACCCCATCGCGCAAGCGGCCAACGCCAGATAGATGGCAGCCGGGATGCTGAAGTGCAAGGCGCTGCCGCCCGTTGTGAAGAATTTGATCCATAGGGCGAGCGCCGTCAGCATGAAGAACAGCGTGACGCCATTCTTACCCCCGGCAATGCGGCTGGTGACCGTACAGTACGCCGCCCAGATCATCGCCCCGGCGAAGGCCAGTCCGTAGCTGAGCGGGTTGTCCTTCACGTTTGCGGCCATGCCGGCCAGATCCAGCCCCTGGTCACCGCCAAGCACCAGGCAGATCCCCAGGATGGAGATCAGCGCACCCGGAACGATCAGAGCATTCGCGCGCTGCTTGTTGAACGCAATGGCCGACAGCATCGTGAAGGTCGGCCACAGGTAGTTGACCATCCCGACCTCGATGGCCTGCCGGCCGCTGTTGGCATAGCCGATCGACAAAGACAGGCACAGCTCGTAGGAAACGAACAGCAGGCTGCCCCACACCAGATAGCGCCGGGGAAACGTCTTCAGGTTGCCGAGGCCAACCGTGAACAACAGCAGCACCGATGCCACCGAATAGATCATGGCGGCGCCGCCCACCGCCCCCAGGCTTTGGCTGACGCCCCGGATCAAGCCGACGATTGAGCTCCACAGCAGCACCGCGATGAGTCCGATCAGTGTTGCCCTACTTTTGCTTTGCATAACGCTTGCCTGCACGGATTCGTCGATCTGAAGTCAATACTGTCCATACCTACCACACCCGGTTCCATCCTGACCAGCAGGACGCGATTCTGGCCGGGCGGCGGAGCATCCATAGGGATGCCTGATGGGCAAAGGAGCGGAGGGCGGCCAGTTTAGCAATCGAATGTTCCGGGCCGGATTGGGGCGGCAAACTGTTCGCGAAAGATGCTGAACAGTTCAGCCAAACTGTTCGCAACTGTTCATGTCAATGCCTTGACGCGCCGCGCAAGATGGAATCGTGCCGACCAGCAATGCCAAAAATCCATCACGAACCCCGGCACAAGGAGTCTCCATCATGCGCGAAATCAGGATCTTCGAACTGGACCGGCCGGGCGTGCCGGTGAGCTGGCGGTCGGCACGGACCCAAACCATCGCCGCACAAGCCGGGCTGTTGTGGGTGACGCAAGAACACCAGTTGCAGGACATCTGGCTCAGGCCTGGTCAATCGATCGACGTGCCGGCAGGTGTGCGCTTCTGGCTCTCGGGCGATCCGGCAGACGGCATGGCAGCGCGCTTTGCCGTCACGGAAGACATCAATGCACCGCGCCGTCTGCTGCGCTTCATTGGCCAACGGGTGGCCGCAGCGTATCGGCAGGTCCTGCGCGATGACGGGCGTGATGCAACACGCACGCCGTCGGCATTGCGGATCGGCACCTGAGCGTACCTAAGCCGGAAACACCAGCCGGAACTCGGTCCGCCCACCCGGCGGGCTGCTGGCCTGCACCGTACCCCCGTGCAGGTCCATGATGGTCTTCACGATGGCCAGTCCCAACCCCGTGGACTGGCTGGATGGTTCACCGGACTGCGCACCGGATTGCGCCCGTGAGGGGTCGCCCCGGTAGAACCGCTCGAACAGCAGCGGCAGACTCTCGGCCGGAATGGTCGCCCCCGGGTTGCGCACAACAATGCCGATCTCGTGCTGCAGGTATTCGACCACCACGTCGATGCGTTCACCCGTCGGCGTATAGCGCAGTGCGTTGTCCAGCAGGTTGTTGATCGCCCGGCGCAGCAGCGTCGCATCTGCGTGCACCTGCGCATCGCCCGTGACGTGGATGGCGATCTCGCGATCGGCGGCCACGGCCTCGAAGTAGTCCACCAGCACCTGAATTTCGTGTCGCGCATCCAACGGCGCCACGGACAACGCCACGCGCGCATGATCGGCACGCGCCAGGAACAGCATGTCTTCAATCATGTGCGACAGGCGTGCGTATTCCTCCAGATTGGATTCGAGCACGCTGCGGTATTCGTCCACCGTGCGCGGGTGGGCGAGCGTGACTTCAGTCTGGCCGACGAGGTTGGCCAGCGGCGTGCGGAAGTCGTGTGCCAGATCTGCCGAGAATTGCGAGAGCCGTGCAAAGCCATCCTGCAGCCGCGTGAGCATGGCGTTGAGTGAGGTCAGCAGGTCAGCCAGTTCGCGCGGCGCACCCTCCAGCGCGAGGCGTGTGTCGAGCTGGCTGGGGACCACCGCCGCCGCTTGCCGGCCGATGCGCTCCAGTCCCCGCAACGTGCTGCGCACCAGCAGCAGGCTTAGCAGCGCCACGGCAGCCACGCCGCCAACTACCGCAAAGACAATGTGCCGCTGGTAGCTGGCCAGCAGCGCGGCGCGGCTGTCGCCGTCCTGGGCGACCAGCACGATCACCTTGGTGCCGGTCTGCCCAAGCCACGCCTCGGCCGCCACGGCTCGCGACGCAATGCCAGACATGGACGTCCAGGTGCGCACGGCCGATTCAGCGGGTGACGTTTCGGCCAGAACAGCAGGTGGCGTCGTCACCGATTCGCCTTCCGGATTGACTTCGATCAGCGTGCGCCCCTCTGGCGTGGCCATGCGCAGGATCAGCCCGTCATGGCCGGAGACCACGTCGGTATAACGGTGAGCACTGCGCGTCAGATCGTCTGCGCTGGTCGCCTCGCTGGCCAGGTGGCGCAGCTGCGTGATCTTGCCGAGCAGCATGGCGTCGTCGGTGGCGCGCAACTGGGCGTTTAGCGCGTAGTACAGATACGCGCCGGCCGCGGTGAGCGTGACGGCCGCCACCACAACAAAGGCCAGCACCAGCCGGCCGGCGAGCGATGCAGGCCAGCGCATCAGCGGGCCCATCAGCGGCCCACCGCGTCCAGCACGTAGCCCATGCCGCGCAGCGTGTGGATCAGCTTGTGCTCGAAGGGGTCATCCACCTTGGCGCGCAGGCGGCGGATCGACACATCGACCACGTTGGTGTTGCTGTCGAAGTTCACGTCCCACACCTGCGAAGCGATCAGCGAGCGCGACAGCACCTCGCCCGCGCGGCGTGCCAGCAGATGCAGCAGTGCGTATTCCTTGGCGGTCAGGTCAATGCGTTGTCCAGCACGTGTGACGCGGCGCTTGATGGTGTCGATGGTCAGGTCGGCGATTTCCAGGACTTCGTTCTCGCGCAGCGGGCCGCGCCGCAGGATGGTGCGCACGCGCGCCACCAGTTCGGCAAAGGCGAAGGGTTTGACAAGGTAATCGTCGGCGCCCAGTTCCAGGCCCTTGAGGCGATCGTTCAGATCATCACGCGCGGTCAGGAACAGCACCGGCGTGTTTTTTTGGCGGCGCAGCTGTTGGATGACTTGCCAGCCGTCCATGCCGGGCAGCATGACGTCGAGCACGATCAGATCGTAGTCGTGTTCCATGGCCTGGAAGAGTCCATCCGGGCCGGTGCGGGCGAGGTCGGCCACGAAGCCGGATTCCGTCAGGCCCTTCAGGAGGTAGTCGCCCGCTTTGGGCTCGTCTTCAACGATGAGCAGTCGCATGATGAAAGTTGCGGGCGCCCGTGGTGCGGCCCGTCTTGGCTGCCGATGCCGCCACGATATGCCAAAACCCCTGCTGCGGGGCCGAAGATGACAAGTTTGTCATGTTCAGGTCATGCCCGCGTGGCGACCCCCTCCCTAGACTGGCCCCACTGACACCGCCCCCTCTTCCTGTCTTGCTGGTGTCAGGCTATCTAAGGAGATCATCATGGCGATTCGATTCCAACGTGTACTGCCCCTGGCGGCTTCTGCCGCGCTGGCAGCGTTGCTGGCGTCCGGCACTGCCGTGGCCGCGCAAGACCATCACGACGCCTGCTGTGACCCACAAGTCAAGTCGATGGCGGCTCCGCTGGCCAAGGCTGGCCCGCGTGACCCCTACACCGACGGCGCCAAATCCGGCGCACGTGATCCGTACACCGACGGTGCTGCTGCACAAGCCATGCTCGAAGCCTGCATCGGACCGCGCGACCCGTACACCGATGGCGGCCTGACCGACACGCGTGGCCCGCGCGAGCGCAATCCGTACACCGACGGCGCCCGCGTGTGATGCACCGCAAGCCTTGGCGCTACGGGCCCGTTGGAGCGGCCGTTGCGTGTCTTCTGGCCGCTCCTTTGGCTGGCGCGGCGGCAACTGACCCTGTCACCCCGGCAGACCTTTCTGCAATTGCCTCCGCCGATGTGGTTGCCGGCCAGACCGAACGTGTGACGCTGCAGCAAGCGGTGGAGCGCGCCATGCAGACGCATCCCTTGCTGGCCGCTGCCAGCTACGAGATGGCCGCCAGTGAAGGTGCGCTGGATCAGGCGAGCCGCCTGCGCAATCCCGAGGCCGCGTTCGTTACCGAAGACGTGCGCCGCAACCGCGCCACCATGACGGCGCAACTCAATATCCCGCTGGAACTTGGCGGTAAGCGCGCAGCCCGCACGCGTGCAGCCGAGCTGGGGCGCGACGCTGTTACGCAAGACGCGGCAGTCCTGCGCGCCGAGTTGCGCGCCGACGTGACACGCACGTTCTTCGACTTGCTGATTGCGCAGGAGCGCTTGACGCTGGCGCAGGCCTCCGACACGCTGGCTGCGCAGGCGGAGTCGGCTGCTGCGCGGCGCGTGCAGGCGGGCAAGGTGTCGCCGGTGGAGCAGACCAAGGCGGGCGTGGCCCGCGCCAGCGCAGCCATCGAGTTGCGTGATGCGGGCGCTGAGTTGCTGGTCGCGCAGCGCGCGTTGTCTGCATTCTGGGGCGGAGCCACTGCTGCGCCGGAAGCCGACGGCAGTGCCGAGACGCTGCCCGTTGTACCGCCTGAAGCGCGTCAGGCCACCACCACGCTGGACAGCACCCCCCGTGCGGTCCGCGCTCGGCTGGAGATCGACCGCCGCCAGGCACTCGCCAACGTTGAGCGCAGCAAGCGCGTGCCGGATGTGACGGTCAACGTGGGGGTCAAGCGCGATAGCAGCGCGAACAACAACATGGCCGTGCTCGGCGTTGCCGTGCCGTTGCCATTGTTTGACCGCAATCAGGGCAACCTGCTTGAAGCACAGCGCTTGGCTGACAAGGCCTTCGAAGACTACCGCGCGCTGCAGCTTGAACAGAACGCCACCCTGGCACAGGACGTTGCCCGGCTCGATGCGGCGCGCACCGCTGTGCAGTCGCTGCGTCAGGACGTGCTGCCTGGCGCGCAGCGTGCCTATGACGCCGCACGCATTGGCTTTGATGCCGGCAAGTTCAATTTTCTCGATGTGCTGGATGCCCAGCGCACGCTGTTTCAGGCGCGTGCGCAGTACCTGGCCGCGTTGTCGCGTGCGCATCAGGCGGCAGCCGGCATCGATCGCATTCTTGGCCGGTGATCCGGCATCTCTTTTTCGTTGACATGACACTTCCACCGCAACAACGGCGCGCCATCGCGCTCATCGTCTTGTTGGGCGCGCTGGCTGCGGCCGGACTGTGGTTCGGCATGGGCGCACGCCAGCCTGCCACCGCCGAGGCTGAAGCCGCACCCACGCCCGCCGCCACGGAGCAGGCCGAGGCAGCGCACGCCGAAACGCTCACCATGACGGCCGAAGCGATTTCCAACGCCAAGATTGGTGTGGAGACGGCGGGGGCGACGGAGCTGCGCACGGAAGTCGTCCTGCCCGGCGAGATTCGCCTGAATGAAGATCGCACCGCGCATGTCGTGCCGCGTGTGGCGGGCGTGGCCGAGAAGGTGGCAGTGGAGCTGGGCCAGCCGGTTAAGCAAGGCCAACTGCTTGCCGTGCTGTCGAGCCCCGCGCTGTCAGACCAGCGCAGCGAGTTGCAGGCCGCGCAACAGCGCCTGGCACTGGCGCAGGAAACCCATGCGCGCGAGAAGCGCCTGTGGGAGCAGGGCATTGCCGCCGAGCAGGACTACCAGCAGGCGCGCACCTCGTTGCAGGAAGCACGCATCGCGGCGGATAACGCGCGCCAGAAGTTGACGGCCATTGGCGCTGCGCCGTCAGGGGCGACGCTCAACCGCTTCGAGTTGCGTGCGCCGTTTGATGGTGTGGTCGTCGCCAAGCATTTGTCGCAAGGCGAGGCCGTGCAGGCCGAGACGGCGGTTTTTACCGTGGCTGACCTGCGCACTGTGTGGGCGGATTTCTCCATCACCGCCAAGGACCTGGAAGCAGTGACCACCAACGCCGCTGCTACCGTGCGTGCAACGGCCACCGGCACCGCTGTGCAGGGCAAGGTGTCGTACGTGGGCGCATTGCTGGGCGAACAGACGCGCACGGCACCGGCGCGCGTGACGTTGGACAACCCCAAGCTGGCCTGGCGCCCAGGCATGTTCGTCAACGTGTCGGTGGAGTCGGGTCGCACGCAGGTGCCCGTGGCCGTGCGCGCAGACGCCGTGCAAACGGTGGATGACAAACCTTCGGTATTTGTCCCCGTGCCCGCAGGGTTCGAGGTACGCCCGGTCAAGATCGGCCGCTCAGACGGCACGTGGACAGAGATCGTTGAAGGCCTGCCCGCAGGCACGCGCTATGCCGCTGCCAACAGCTACGTGCTGAAGGCGGAAGCCGGCAAGTCCGCCGATCACGGCCACTGAGAGGCGCCCCATGTTCGAACGCCTTCTGCGTACCGTCATTGCCCAGCGCTGGCTGGTGCTGCTGGCCGTGCTGGCCGCTGCCGCATTCGGCGCGTACAGCTACACGCGCCTGTCCATTGATGCGGTGCCCGACATCACCAACGTGCAGGTGCAGATCAACACACCGGCACCGGGCTATTCGCCGCTGGAAACCGAGCAGCGCGTCACCTATCCGCTGGAGACAGCCATGGCGGGGCTGCCGAAGCTGGAGCAGACGCGCTCGCTGTCGCGCTACGGCCTATCGCAAGTCACCGTCATCTTCAAGGAAGGCACCGACATCTATTTCGCGCGCCAGTTGGTGAGCGAACGCCTGCAGGCTGCCAAGGAGCAGTTGCCAGCTGGCATGGCGCCGAGCATGGGGCCGGTCTCCACGGGGTTGGGCGAAATCTATCTCTGGACCGTCGAAGCCGATGCCAATGCGCGCAAGCCTGACGGCACTGCTTACACGCCGGCCGATCTGCGCGAATTGCAGGACTGGGTGATCCGCCCGCAGATCCGCAACGTGCCGGGTGTGACGGAGGTCAACACGATCGGCGGGAATACCCGTGAATTCCTGGTGGCGACCAGCCCCGAGCGCTTGGCTTCGTACAAGCTCACGCTGGCCGACGTGGTGGCCGCATTGGATCGCAACAACGCCAGCGTCGGCGCCGGCTACATCGAGCGCAAGGGCGAGCAATACCTCGTGCGCGCGCCTGGTCAGCTGCGCGACGCGGCCGACATCGGCAACGTCGTGCTGGCAAGCCCCAACGGCACACCCGTGCGCCTGCGCGATGTGGCCACCATCGAAAGCGGCAGTGAGTTGCGCACCGGCGCAGCCACCAGCAACGGGCGCGAAGTCGTGCTCGGCACCGCATTCCTGCTGATGGGCGAGAACAGCCGCACGGTGTCGCAGGCGGTGGACAAGCGCATGCAAGAGATCCGCAAGACGTTGCCGGCGGGCGTTCGCGTGGAATCCGTCTACGACCGAACGGTGCTTGTCGATAAGGCCATCGCCACGGTCAAGAAGAACCTGCTGGAAGGCGCCATTCTGGTCATGGCTGTCTTGTTCCTCTTCCTCGGCAACCTGCGCGCGGCGGTGCTCACCGCGTTGGTGATTCCGCTATCGATGCTGATGACCTTCAGCGGTATGGTGTCGGCCAAGGTGAGCGCCAATCTGATGAGCCTGGGCGCGCTGGACTTCGGCATCATCGTCGACGGTGCGGTGGTGATCGTCGAGAACTGTGTGCGGCGCCTGGCGCATGCGCAGGAAGCACGTGGCCGGCCACTTACGCGCGCCGAGCGTTTTGAGGAGGTGTTTGAGGCCGCCCGCGAAGCACGCCGCCCGCTGCTGTATGGCCAACTCATCATCATGGTCGTGTACCTGCCGATCTTTGCGCTGTCGGGCGTGGAGGGGAAGATGTTCCACCCGATGGCGATCACGGTGGTGCTGGCGCTGGCTGCTGCCATGATCCTCTCCATCACGTTTGTGCCGGCGGCGGTGGCGCTGTTCATTGGCGAGCGCGTGGCAGAGAAGGAGAACCGCCTGATGGGCTGGGCGCGCCGCATGTATGCGCCGTTGCTGGAGCGCGTGCTAGCTGCACCAGCTGTGGTGCTGACCTTTGCGGCGGTCGCGGTGACGGTCTCGCTGGTCGCCGCCACGCGCCTGGGCGCCGAGTTCGTGCCCAACCTGAACGAAGGCGATTTCTCCATCCAGGCGATGCGCGTGCCCGGTACGGGCTTGGCGCAATCGCTGGAGATGCAGATGCAGATCGAGCGCACACTCAAGGCGAAATTCCCCGAGATCGAACGCGTCTTCGCCCGCACCGGCACGGCTGAAGTGGCGACCGATGTGATGCCGCCCAGCATCTCTGACGGCTACATCATGCTCAAGCCAGAGAAGGACTGGCCCGCTGGCCAAGAAGGCAAGCGTCGCAACCGCGACCAACTGCTCGCCGACATTCGTGCCACGGTCGAAGCGCTGCCCGGCAACGCGTACGAGTTCTCGCAACCGATCCAGTTGCGTTTCAATGAGTTGATCTCGGGTGTGCGCAGTGACGTCGCCGTCAAACTGTTCGGCGATGACATGAATGTGCTCGAAGTGCAGGCCAAGATCGTGGCGTCGCAACTCGGCAAGCTGGCCGGTGCCACTGAGGTGAAGATCGAGCAGACGGGTGGCTTGCCGTTTCTCAACGTCGACATCGACCGCGACAAGGCGGCACGTTACGGGCTGTCCATCGGTGCGATCCAGGACACGGTGTCAGCAGCCATCGGTGGCAAGGATGCCGGCACGGTGTTCCAGGGCGATCGCCGTTTCGGCATCGTGGTGCGCCTGCCGGAAGCCTTGCGCAGTGACCCCGCCGCGCTCGGCCGTCTGCCGCTCGCACTGCCCAACGGCCAGGGTTACGTGCCACTTTCCGATGTCGCAACGCTCAACGAGGTCACCGGCCCCAACCAAGTCAGCCGCGAAGATGGCAAGCGACGCATCGTCATCAGCGCCAATGTGCGTGGGCGTGATATCGCCTCGTTCGTGGAGGAGGCGCAGACCGCGCTTGATGCACAGATGCGTCTGCCGACGGGCTACTGGATGGCGTGGGGTGGCCAGTTCGAGCAGTTGCAGTCGGCCACCGAGCGCCTGCAGATCGTGGTGCCGCTGGCGCTGGCGATGGTGCTCACGCTGCTGTTCATGATGTTCGGCAACCTGAAGGATGGCTTGCTGGTGTTCTCCGGCATTCCGTTTGCGCTGTCAGGCGGCATCCTGGCGCTGGCGTTGCGCGGCATTCCGCTGTCGATCTCTGCGGCGGTGGGATTTATCGCGCTGTCAGGCGTGGCTGTGCTGAACGGGCTGGTGATGCTGAGCTTCATCCGCAGCCTGCGTGAGGGTGGTCAGTCGGTCGATCAGGCTGTGCGGGAAGGGGCGCTGACGCGCTTGCGCCCGGTGCTGATGACGGCGCTGGTGGCATCGCTCGGTTTCGTGCCGATGGCGCTGGCGACCGGCACCGGTGCAGAGGTGCAGCGTCCGTTGGCGACTGTGGTGATTGGCGGGATCCTGTCTTCGACAGCGCTGACGCTGCTGGTGCTGCCGGTGTTGTATCGCCTGGCTTATCGGCGTGAGGCAAAGCCGGAAGGGGCGGCAATGTCGGCGCCCGAGGCGTCGTCCGCCTGAGCGCCGTGCGTCGCTATCCCGCTCAGTGCCACAGGCCGGCGAGGTGCAGCAGCGCTGCGCATGCGCCGATCGCCACCAGGAACAGGCCGGCGCCAATGGGTGAGCCCCAGCCATACCAGCTCAGGGCCTTCTCGGCATTCGGGTCAAACGGAATGGACTGCGGTTGCGCATCGCGCGGCAGGGTTTGGGACGAGGTTTGCATGGTGACTCCAGTGGTCATGCGACTACGAGAACTACGTTGAAGGCGGGTCAGCTCACGCTGGCCCGGCGGTGGAAGCAGCCTTGTCGGCCGCCGCGCGCTGCTGGTGCCAGCCGCGCCAGAAGTCCAGCCCGCCCAGCGTGCCGGTCTCCATCTGAGTGACGAGCCCGCTGACGAACTGGCGTTCGGCCAGCAGCAGGGCGCGCTGGTATTCGGACTCGATCATGAAGAGCTGTGGAAGTTCTTGTGCTGCTCCGGTTGCCAGTTCGGCGTCGACTTCGGCAATGAGCGGATCGAGCCGCGCGAGGCGATCGCGCAGCAGATCGATTACGTGGTCTGGTGGCAGCGCCGGCAGCAGCGACAGCCCGGCTTCAAAGCGCAGGTACTCCTTCTCCGGCCGAGCGATCCATTCGCGCAGCCAGTCATTCATTTCGGCACGGCCGGCGGGAGTGATGGCGTAGACCGTGCGCTCGGGGCGGGCGCCATCGCGCACGGTTTCGGTCGGCACAATCAGCGCGGCGGCTTCCAGTGCGTCGATCACCGTGTACAGCGAGCCGTAGCGCAGCTTGATGCTCTTCTCTTTGCCGCGTGCACGCATGGTCGACGCCATCTCGTACGGATGCATCGGCTTTTCAAACAGCAGGACTAGAACGGCAAGGGCCAGTGGGCTGGTCGGTCGTTTCATTTTGCTCGGTTACGTATATCCGTTAACGAATATACGTAACCGATTTCGTAAACGCAAGCCCACCGTGGTGGCGATGCCGCACGTGAGGAAAGTGACGCTGTGGGAGGGTGCTGCGGGTGCCCAGGGCCGCGCAAACGGCCCTGGCGGGGTGACGCGGCTTATTCAGCCTGCAGTGCTGCGATGATCTTCTCGGCGTGGGCCTTGAGCTTGTCGCTGTCGGCTTGCACGCGGGCGTGCGGTTGCAGAGGGGTGTCGCTGTAGCGCGGCAGCACGTGGAAGTGCACGTGCGGCACGGTCTGGCCGGCGGCGCTGCCGTTGAGCTGGAAGATGGCGATGCCTGGCGGCGTGAAGGCGGTGCGCACGGCGCGGGCCAGCTTGCGCGTGGTGCGGATGGCGGCAGAAGCGGCCTCGTCCGACAGGTCGAACAACTCCGCCGCGCCTTCCTTGGGCAGCACCAGAACGTGGCCGTCGGCCTGCGGCATGATGTCCATGAAAGCGATGGTGTGGTCGTCCTCATACACCTTGATGCAGGGCAGTTCGCCACGCAGGATCTTGGCGAAGATGTTCTGGTCGTTGTACGTCGCGTCAGGCATGGATGTCTCCGGCAAAACAGGAAAGGGCAGCGCGCAGTATATCTGCCACAGGCGGGGGCACGTGTGGCGTGAACTTGGCGTAGATCAAGCGACACCGTCGTCCGCCAACAGCGGCGCGACAACCTGTTCCAGCGGTTCTCGCTCGGTAGGCGCTACTGATCTGCACACGCGCGCGTTGGTGAGTCCCGGCGCTGGTCAGCGTTACCTCCAGCCCGGCATGCCGGCTGGGAAGGTCGGGGCGCTGAAAGGCTGGCGAATCGGGTATCGCGGCTTATTCGCTCTGCAATGCGCGCGATGCGGCGCGATTCATTCCTGCGCGTTTTTGTTTGAAGCGACAAGCGGCGCGCCGGCCAGCAACGTGTCTTCAAAGAAACGGCGGCGTGCGTCCTTGTCTGGCTTGCTGCCCTGGTGCCAAAGCGTGGCTTCGGAGAGTTGGTAGGCGTACAGCATGAAGGCGCGTGTCTTGGCATCCTTGCGCGTAAAGCCAATCGCCTGGAAGTGCTGGACGTAGTAGTCCATGCGGTGTTCGTCGACGGTTTCGACGGCCTCCTGTGCCATCGGGTCACGTCGTGCCCAGGCACGGATGGCGAACTCGATCATGGCAGTGCGGCGCGCGCTGCGGCCGCGAAACGGCAGCGCCAGCAGATCACGCACGAGGCCCTGTACAGACGGGTTCTGCCGCTCGAGCTTGGGGCCGACGCGCGTGCGTTCGCTCCAGTCCTGCAGCACCTGGTGCAGCAGATCGTCGCGGTTCTTGAAGTGCCAGTAGAAGCTGCCGCGCGTGACTTCCAGTTGTTTGGCGAGCACGTCTACGCGCACGGCATCGATGCTCTTGGTGACGAGCAGATCGGTGGCCGCGCGCACCCAGTCGTTGGGTGTGAGCTGCGCACGCGGCGTGGCGGTGGAGGTGGATTCGGCGTCGACGGGTGCGTCGTGTTCGTCGATCAGCGGGGCGGGCATGCACACCTCGTACGGCGTGGAGATGAAGGCGGATTCTATCGACGCTGACACCGCTGTCCAGCGCTGAGCGCGTGCTGAGTGCCCCAGGTTTTCTCCGGTTGACATGTCAACAAACGCACTCCTACCATGCACATACGTTTGTGTATGGAAGGATCGAGCTACCGTAAGCCTCGGTTTGCGGTTTTGTGCAAGGACCATGCTCGACGATGCCTTCTGCACGGCGTCTAAAGATAAAACATCAGGAGACATTTGCATGAAGGCATTCCGACTCGCGCTGTGCGCGGCGGCCGTCGCGGGCGCATTTTGCGCGAGCACTGTTCACGCCGAGACCGTCAAGATCGCCTGGATCGATCCGCTGTCCGGGCTGATGGGCGCGCTGGGCCAGAACCAGCTGCGCAGCTGGCAATACGCGGCCGACCTAGCCAACCAGCAGAACTGGAGCGGCAACGGCACCAAGTTTGAAGTCGTGGGGTTTGACAACAAGGTCTCGCCGCAAGAGAGCCTGACGATCCTCAAGCAGATCACCGATCAGGGCATCCGCTACGTTGCACAGGGCGACGGCTCCAGCGTAGGCATGGCACTGCAGGATGCCATTGCCAAGTACAACGACCGCAACCCGGGCAAAGAAATCATCTATCTCAACTACGCCGCGGTCGACCCGGACATGACCAACAGCAAGTGCAACTACTGGCACTTCCGTCTGGACGCCAACTCCGACATGAAGATGGAGGCCCTGACCACCTATCTGGCCAAGGACCCGAATATCAAGAAGGTCTACCTGCTGAACCAGAACTATTCGTTCGGCCATCAGGTGGCGCGTGCGGCCAAGGACTACCTCAAGCGCAAGCGTCCGGACATCCAGGTCGTGGGTGAAGACTTGCACCCACTGGCGCAGGTGAAGGACTTCTCGCCCTATGTGGCCAAGATTCGCGCGTCTGGCGCCGATACCGTGATCACTGGCAACTGGGGCAGCGACCTGGCCCTGCTGATTCGCGCAGCCAAGGATGCGGGCCTGAATACCAACTTCTACACGTACTACGCCGGTACCACGGGCGTGCCGACGGCCATGGGCGCATCGGGCGCAGATCGCGTGAAGGTCATCAGCTACTTCGCGCCGAACGACGGCAACCCCAAGACCAACGCGGTACTCGACGGCTTTAAAAAGAAGTACAACGACGACTTCTTCAACGCCGATGTCTATACCGGCATTGCGTTCCTGGCCAAGGCCATCAAGACCAGCGGCTCGGCCGAGCCGGCCAAGGTGGCCAAGGTGATGGAGGGCATGACGGTTGAGAGCCTGAATGGCCCGGTCGAGATGCGCAAGACCGACCACCAGGCGCAGCAGACGCTGTACGTCACCACGTGGGTCAAGGCCGACGGCAAGAAGATCAAGTACGACCAGGAAAACACCGGCTACGGCTGGCGCACCGACGTCACGCTTGAGCCGCACCTTGGTGCGCAGCCGACGTCGTGCCAGATGAAGCGGCCGGCGTCGTGATCCTGTAGTTGAGGTGTCTCCGGTTCAGACCGGGGACACCGCGCCTGTGCCCGAAAGATGCCCGCGGGCGTTGTCCAGAAAGCGATCCACCGTAGCCTGCACCGATTCCGGCGACCAGCCGGCAATGTGCGGTGTCAGCACGACCTGCTCCAAGTCCAGCAGGCCCACCGGCGGCTTCGGCTCGCTCTCATACACATCCAGCCCTGCGCTGCCCAGCTTGCCTGTGCGAATGGCGGCTTCCAGCGCCGCTGTATCCACCACGCTGCCGCGCGCGATGTTGACCACGCAGCCCGTCGGCCCCAGCGCCTCCAGAACTGACTGATTGACCAGGTGCTTGGTTTGCGCGCCGCCCGGCGTGGCAACGATCAGGAAGTCAGCCCACTCGGCCATCTCCTTGAGCGCACCGAAGTACTGGTACGACACACCGTTGCGCGGTTTGCGGTTGTGATAGCCGATCTGCATGTCAAAGCCTGCGGCGCGGCGCGCGATCTGCAGGCCGATGGTGCCGAGGCCCACGATGCCCAGGCGCTTGCCGTACACACCAGGCTGCAGCGGAATGTCGTCGCGCCAGACACCTTTGCGCGTGGCGCGGTCCAGCTTCGGGATGCCGCGCACGGCAGCCAGCAGCAGGCCGAAGGCGTGGTCTGCCACGCAGGCGTCGTTGGTGCCGGCGCCGTTGGCTACCACCACGCCGCGTGCACGGGCGGCTTCCACGTCGATGTTCTCGTAACCGGCGCCCAGTGCGCAGGCCAGTTCCAATTTGGGCAGGGCGGCGATTTCTGCGCCGGTCAGGCCGGTCGAGCCGTTGGTCAGCACGATGCGCACGTTGTGCCCGTTTTGGGCGATGGCGGCGTCGCGTTCTGCTCGTGTCGGGGCGTGGATGACGTGGAAGTGTTGAGCGATCTGCGCCACGTTGTCGGGCGTCATCGCAATCAGGATCAGGAGTGTCGGCTGCATGGTGAGGAGCGGGCGAGGAAGACGGGCGGGCCGTGTCTTGTCAGCTGGAAGTGCTGCCCACGGCGCCCGAAGATCATAGCGTGCCCGCTGGCAGGGGCACTGGGAAGCCCCTGACACAGCGGGGTTACACGCCGTTACCAATGAAGAAATTTGGTTTCACGGGGCAAGCAGCGTGCGGCATAGACTTTGCGGCAAGAGGCGCAGACCGCAGGAAGGCCTCCGGCCTGAACCAGACGCCTCATCCATAGACGGAAACAATCATGCAAGCAACGAACAGGTGGGTACGCGTCAGTCGCGCAGCGCGATGGATGGCAATGGCGACCATGGCTGCGGCAGCAGCCGGCCTGGCCGGCTGTGTCACGGCGCCTTACCCCGGCTACGGTGCGGGCTATGGCGCCGGCTATGCGGCCGGCAGCAATGCATACGGCAACAGTTATGGCGGCACGACCTACAGCACCGCGCCATACCCCAACGGCTATACCGGTGGGTACGACACCACCTACAACAACGGCTACAACGGCAGCTACGACCCGAACGCGCCGCAGCCGTATCCGCAGCAACCCTATCCGGCGCAACAGCCGGCCCCTGCGCCGGTGTATTCGCAACCGAACTATTCGCCGTATCCGAGTAGCGGCGAGCCTGCCTATCAGGCGCCGGCCGACAATCGCTACGGTGTGATTGAGCGCATTGATGCAGTGCCAGTGCGTGGGCAGCCCACCGGTGTAGGTGCGGTGCTGGGCGGTGTGGTGGGCGGCTTGCTTGGCCATCAGGTGGGTGGCGGACGCGGCAATACCGTGGCCACCATTGGTGGTGCGGTGGCAGGCGCCATGGCAGGCAATGCCGTGGAAGGCAATACGGTGGTCGGCCAGACCTACCGCGTGACCATGCGCCTGAACGACAACTCCATGGTCACGCTCACGCAAAACAACCCCAACGGCCTGCGTCCGGGCGACCGCGCGCGCATCGAAAACAATATGGCCGTGCCGTACTAGCCACTTTCTGCATGGGAGTTTGTCTGCGCCAGACTTCAGAAGGGGCGCGGACTGGCCGTTATAGCGGGTGCCGCAACCTGTTTTTTGCCCGCTTTGACTCCCATGTTTAATCGACTCTCCATCCGTTTCCGACTCAATGCAGCCCTTGCGCTGCTCGCCGTGCTGCTGGCCACGATTGGCACCATTGGCGTGGTCGGCATGCGCGCATCCGACGCGAACAGCAAAGAGATCTATACCAACCAGCTCGCTTCGACCTCGCTGGTTGCCAAATCGCAACTGAACGCAGCCATCGTGCGCACCACGCTGGATCGCGCGGTTTTCCACCTCGACGCCGCTGACGTACCAGCCATCCTCGACAAGGCTGACGGTTATCGCGCAAAGTCGAACGAGGCCTGGAAACAGTACAAGGCGCTGCCCATGAGCGCTGATGAGGCGCGGCTGGCTGAAGATATGGAAGCCAAGCGCACGGCGCTGTTTCGCGACGGTATCGACCCATTGATGGCCGCGCTGCGCGCCCGCGATGCCGCTGCCGCTGACAAGGTGGTGATGAACACGATTCCGCCGCTGTCCGTGGCGTTGTCCGCCGCCGCGGATGCACTGGACCGCAGCCAGACCGAACAGGCGAAGGCCGGTTACGACCGCGCAGTGGCGCGCTCGCATGGTTTCCTGATGCTGTGCATCGGCGCCGTTGTGGTGGGCATTGCGGCAGCGCTGGGCTGTGCGTTTGGTCTGCACCGCGCGATCTCTGTACCGCTGTCGCGCATGCTTGGCCACTTTGGCGAGATTTCACGCGGTAACCTGACCGAGCACATCACCGTGACCAGCCATGACGAAATGGGCGCGCTCACCCGCGGCCTGATCGACATGCAGCGTGGGCTGATCCGCACCATCGAGACGATGCGCGGCGGCAGCGATTCCATTGCCAGCGCGACCAAGCAGATTGCCGCCGGCAATCTTGATCTCTCGCAGCGCACGGAAGAGCAGGCATCTTCGCTGGAAGAGACGGCTTCCAGCATGGAAGAGCTGACCTCCATCGTGAAGCAGAACGCCGACAATGCACGCCAGGCCAGCCAGCTTGCTGGCAACGCATCAGACATTGCAGTCAAGGGCGGCGAAGTGGTGGGCCGCGTTATCGAAACGATGTCGGGCATCAACAACAGCAGCAAGAAGATCGCCGACATCATCGGCGTGATTGAAGGCATTGCCTTCCAGACCAACATCCTCGCCCTGAATGCCGCGGTGGAGGCTGCGCGTGCAGGCGAACAAGGCCGTGGCTTTGCCGTGGTGGCCGGTGAAGTGCGCAGTCTGGCGCAGCGCTCAGCCACGGCGGCCAAGGAAATCAAGGAACTCATCAGCGATTCGGTTGGCCGTGTTGAAAACGGTTCGACGCTGGTGACCGAAGCCGGTACGGTGATTGACGAAGTGGTGGTGGCCGTCAAACGCGTGACCGACATCATGGGCGAGATCAGCGCCGCGTCGGATGAGCAGAGCGCGGGTATTGAGCAGGTCAACCAGGCCGTCACACAGATGGACGAAGTGACGCAGCAGAACGCGGCGTTGGTGGAAGAGGCTGCAGCCGCTGCGCAATCGCTGGAGGAGCAGGCTGGTGTGCTGCGCGAGACGGTGGCTTCGTTCCGTCTGCCGCCGGCCGGTGCACACGCCGCGTCGACGACGAGCATCAAGCCTGTAGTTGCTGCCTCCGCCGTTGCACCTGCCGCCAAAGCCGCCATGCCGGTGGCCATCAAGCCTGCGCCTCGCAAGCCTGCGGCGGTAAAGGCTCGTGCGATTGTGCGCAAGCCTACAGTGGCGCCTGCAGCCGTAGAGCCGACGATGGCACCTTCACCAACCGCCGCGCCTGCCGCCGCTGCGTCCATGCCGGTGGCACCCGCACCGAAGACCGGCAAACTGGCGCTGGCAGCATCGACCAGCGACGCGGACGACTGGGAGCAGTTCTAAGCGTTGATTTAGCCCTGGCGGCTGCGCATCATGCGCGGCCGCATGTTTCAGCGCTGCAACCGGATCGCTTGGCTGGCGCAGCCGATGTTGTCGATATTGCTGCATCGGCAGGAAAGCGGTGCGCCCGCTGTGCAGCCGCACCGGCCGATTCTGCACGGTGATCTTTGCGCATCAATGCGGGAGTACACAGACTTCCCGCAAAGCCTTGTGCCAAAAGGCTTCACAATCTCTTCAAACTTGTTGCGCGCTGCCCTCTGAACGCGCGTGCGTCCCGCCGCGCAATGTCCTCGCAAGCGCGCCTCATCCAAACAGCCTGCGCCTGACCGCAATGTCCCTCCGCCGTTTGTAGGGCGGCCCTATCGGCTACCCGGACGATCGTTGCGTGACCATGACGTGCATTGCATGCCGCGGCCATGATTGTTCCTGCGCGGCGTCGGGTTGAGCGCGTTCATCCTTGCAACAACGCGGTACGCTCCGCACCCGCGCAGCGCCCCCCGCGTTATGCCGCACCGCGTAACGGCGCGCCTTGGCGAGCCTTGGTACGGTCCTCGCGTTGCTTGTTTCCCGAAGCGAATTACAGAACGAAGCATTGGCTACCACTTGCCAGAAACGGTGGGGTCCACATGCCACGGCGCGCCATTGCGCCGCACGCCAAAAAGAACCTTGGGGGAAGCAATGAGCGCCATAGCGCAAAGCGGGGGAGCGGCCGGGCACCTTTTTGACGCCGGCGCGTGGGAGGGGCCATGAGCGATGTGCCATGGGAAATCTACCTGGCGTTGCTCAACACGCTGACGGTGGCGACCACGCTCGTCATCCTCATCAGCACCGCCGACGATTTCTTTCTGGACGCCTTCTACTGGGTGCGGGAACTGTGGCTCTGGCCGCAGCGCGGTCGCACGCCCGTCACCATCTCGGCCCAGGCGCTACGCGAGCGCGAGGAGCGGTGGCTGGCCATCATGGTGCCGGCCTGGAAGGAGTACGACGTTATCGCCAAGATGGTGGAGAACACCTTGGCGACGATGGAGTACACGCACTTCATCATTTTTGCCGGGGCCTACCGCAATGATGCGGAAACCACCACCGAGGTCGAGCGCATGGTGCGCCGCTATCCGGGGCGCGTGGTGCGGGCGGCTGTCACGCACGACGGCCCCACCTGCAAGGCCGACTGCCTGAACACCATCATCCAGACCATCATCCGCCACGAGGCAGGCCACGGCATCCGCTTTGCGGGCGTGATCATGCACGACTGCGAAGACGTGATTCACCCGCTGGAGCTGAAGTATTTCAATTACTTCATCGGCGATCAGGATCTTGTGCAGCTGCCGGTGCTCTCGCTTGAGCGCAAGTGGTACGAGTGGGTGGCCGGCACTTACATGGATGACTTCTCAGAGACACACCAAAAGGATCTGGTGGCGCGTCAGGCCCTGACCGGCACGGTGCCGGGGGCAGGTGTGGCGCTGTGCTACAGCCGTCGTGCCATTGAGGCCGTGATGAAGGTGCGCGGTGATTCGCCCTTCAATACCAGCACGCTGACTGAGGACTACGACTTCAGCTTCCGCCTGCGTGAATTGGGCATGCGTGAAGCCTTCGTGCACTTCCCGATCTGTGAAAACGCGGCGCCTACTGAAGACGCCGAGGGCAACACGCGCACGCGCTGGCGCCTTGGGCGCCGCCGTGGCGTGCGCCCGCAGTTGCTGGCTACGCGAGAGTATTTCCCCAGCACGTTCCGAACCGCCTACCGGCAACGTGCGCGCTGGGTACTCGGCATTGCATTCCAGGGCTGGCTGCAGATGGGGTGGAAGGGCAACCTCATCACCCGGTACATGTTCTTCCGTGACCGCAAGGGTGTGGTGACCGCACTGTTTTCGATCCTGGCGTATGTGCTCTCGCTCAACTATCTGGTGATCGGTGCGCTGCTGGTTAAGGGATGGGTTGCGATTCCGGATGGCTCTTTCGTGGTCGGCTCTGCATGGATGCAGGACTTGCTGGCCGTCAACGCAACGCTGCTGTTCAACCGGCTGGCGCAGCGCGTGTATTTTGTCGGGCGCCTGAATGGCCCGCTGCAGGGCGTGCTGTGCTTGCCCAGGCTGGTGGTGAACAACTTCATCAACTTCTTCTCGGTATGCCGGGCGTGGAAGATCTTCCTGATCTATTGCCTGACCGGTAAGCCGATCGCGTGGGACAAGACCCAGCACACCTACCTGTCGAACGATGCGCTCGGCCGCACACGCTGCATGCTGGGTGAAACGTTGCTCAAATGGGAAGTGCTGACGCAGGCGCAGCTTGATGCGGCTTTGGCCATACAACACGAAACCGGCCGCCGGCTCGGGACCATCCTGGTCCAGCAAGGGCTGATCACGCCCGACACGCTGGCCGATGCGCTGGCCGAGCAGGTTGACCTGCCGCGCGTGAGTCTGACCAACGTCGTGTTGGGCGCATTGGCGGATTGTCTGCCGCGCGACCTGGCTGTGCGGCATCACGTGGTGCCGTTTTCCATTGGCGAGGACGGCTCGCTGAATGTCGCCGTGTCGGAGTTGCCCAATGGTGAAGTGTTGGACGAGTTGGCCCGCGCGGCCGGGCGCAAGGTTGCGTGCTTCATGGCATGCGACCACGAGATGTCGGCCGAGTTGATGCTGATGGCTGACCCCAATCGCCGTGCCACCGTCGTATTTGGCCCAGCGGCGTATTCGGCTACGCTAGCCGTTGAATCCATGACGGGCGCCGGCCCGGCAGTAGCAGGCACGGCATCCGCAACCGAGGCTCCCCCCATCCCCCCGATACCTTCGGGGCCGGTCTTGCAAGATCTGGCCTCCGGCCCTGAGGTACACCCCAATCCATCTGTTGCGGGAGGTGTGGCATGACTACCGAGAGAACCATCCGTTCCACCCCGCGCCGCGCAGGTTGGCCGATCAGGTGGCCCATCGCTGCCGCAGTTTGGGCGCTATGTCATGGTGTATCCATGGCGGAGCAGACGGCGCAACCGCTTCAGCCCGACGCGTACTTCCGCGCGGACCGCGCTTACCATGCGATCGACGCCAACAAGCTCGATGATGCCGAAGCCGCCACGCGCGCCGCGTTGGTCGTGCAGCCTGACAGCCTGCAACTGAACCTGCTGCTGCTCGATGTGCTTACGCGCAAAGGCCAGTTGGATGCGGCGCGCACGCAAGCCGATGCCCTCGTGCAGAAGTACCCCAACGAGCCGCGCATGTATGCGCAGCACGGGTTCCTCGCGCAGAAGGCGAATGACCCGGCCACGGCCGAACAGGATTTCGCCCGTGCCGTCCAGGGCACGGACTGGACACCGCAGGAGCAGCGCAACCTGCGCCTTGCGTGGTCGGACAGCGCGTATTCAGCCAAGCACCCGCAGGCAGCGCTGGATGCACTGACGCCGCTGCAGGATCAACCCGACCCTGACGTGCAACTGCGTCTTGCGCAATCGCGGCTGCAGTTGGGCGATCGCGCTGGCGCTGCCCAGGCTGCCAAGCTGGCTGCCGAACGCGCGACAGACCCTGCCCGTCAACATTACGCACAAGCACTGCTTGCCCAGGCGATGGCACCGCAGGCGCAAAGTCCGGTTGCACCGGCTGACGACGCGCGCGTTGCCGGCCAGCGCGCGTTGAACGAAGCCTATGACCACCTGCGGGCACGCGATGACCGTGCAGCGCTCGCAGCCTTTCAGCGCGGTTTCGCTACGGGGCAGGGCAACTGGAGCCACTACGCGGATGCCGCCTACGCTGCCAAGCGCCTGGGCGACAACCCGACCGCCATCACGCTGTTCCGCAAGAGCCTGGACGTAGCCGATACCGACGCCAATACCAAGAGCGACGTTGGCGGCAATGGCAATGACAGCCTTCCCGCTGACCGCCGCTTCGGCTATCGCCGCGAGGTGGAGCAGATGCAGCGCACCTGGGGCATGGTGCTGTCCGGCGCGTACCAGACATCGGCGTTTGGCCTGCCCAACACGGTAAGCGTGCTGCAGGGGGGCGCGGAGGTCTACTGGCAGCCTCCCGGCATCGGCTATCGCGACGGCAGCATCTTCCAGCTCTTCGTGCGCGGTTACGACAACCTGTATGACGGCAACGGCATCGCCGGCTTGCCGACGGCGCAAGGGTCGGTGGGTGCACGCTACAAACCGATCAAGGATCTCAATCTGGTGTTCACCGCCGAGCGGTTGATCCGCATCGGTACCCAGTCTGTCAATGACACGCTGCTGCGCATCGGCTTCTCCACCGACCAGGGCATCGACCTGCAGGTCACCAAACCGCGCTGGCAGACCTGGCAGGCGTATGGGGAAGGCGCGTACTTCCTCAATCAGGGCCGCATGATCATCAGCACCGAAGCGCGCTACGGCCACACCTGGTTACTCAACTCGATCAGCGATCACCTGACGGTCTATCCGCACGTGGTACTGGCTGGTGACCATGACAACAAGGCCACTGACCGGCAACTCGCGCTGGGTATCGGCCCCGGCATCAACTTTCGCTACTGGTTTCGAGAGACGCAATACAGCGCCCCGGCCAGTTGGCTGGATCTCACCGTGCAATACCGTCTGCCCCTGACCCACGCCGACCGGGCGAAGGGCGTAGTAGCGCGCGCCATCCTTTGGTTCTAGCGGCCAGGAGCCCAGGTGTCACGGATGAAACGATTTTGATCAACGAGGGGTACGGGCAACGACGATGAAGGGCAGTGGTGCACGCGCGATGGCGTCGTAGCGCCAGGGCAAGACCAGGCGGGATACATGGCACGACCTTCGCTCTAGGGTGAAATCTGCGCCGGTGTCAGAAGCGACGCGCTCGTCGTCGCGCTTGGAGTGACCAGCCGATGCAAATGACATGGGGAGAGCAAGATGACCGGGAAGATTTTGACAGTGTTCGGCACGCGGCCAGAGGCGATCAAGATGGCGCCGCTGGTAAAGGCGTTGCAAGCCGAGGCAGGCTTCACGTCGGCGGTGTGTGTGAGCGCGCAGCACCGGCAGATGCTCGATCAGGTCTTGCAGCTCTTCGGCATCGTGCCGGAGTTTGATCTGAACCTGATGCAGCCTGGGCAGACGTTGTCGGGCATCACCTCCAGCGTGCTGGGCGGCATCGACGGCGTACTGGATGCTTTCCAGCCCGACGCCGTGCTGGTGCATGGCGACACCACCACCACACTGGCCGCCAGCCTTGCAGCGTTCTACCGGCGTATCCCCGTGGGGCATGTCGAGGCAGGATTGCGCACGGGCAACATCTGGTCTCCGTGGCCGGAGGAGCTGAACCGCCGCGTGACCGATTCCGTGACCACGTGGCACTTTGCACCAACAGCTGAATCGCGCCAGAACCTGCTGGATGAAGGCATCGACCCGAGCCAGGTCACGCTCACCGGCAACACCGTTATCGACGCACTGCTGTCTGTGAAACGGCGCCTGGATGCAGATGCAGCGCTATCGGCGGAGATGGCCGCGCGCTATCCATTCTTCGACGCGGGGCGGCGGATGATTCTCGTGACCGGGCATCGGCGCGAAAACTTTGGCGAGCCGTTCGAGAACTTCTGCGTGGCGTTGCGCTTGCTGGCGGCGCGCCACCCGGATCTGCAGATCGTCTATCCGGTGCATCTGAACCCGAACGTGCAGCAGCCGGTGAACGCCATCCTGGCAGGCCATGACAACGTTCATCTGATCGCGCCGCAAGACTACTTGCCGTTCGTCTACCTGATGGACCGAGCCTATCTGATCGTCACCGATTCCGGCGGCATTCAGGAAGAGGCGCCTGCGCTGGGCAAACCGGTGCTGGTGACGCGTGACACAACCGAGCGGCCCGAGGCCGTGGCTTCCGGCACCGCACGCCTGGTTGGCACCGATACACAGCGCATCGTGGCGGAAGCCGAAACGCTCCTGCAGGACTCCGACGAATACCAGCGCATGGCGCAAGCCCACAACCCATATGGCGATGGCCACGCATGCCGTCGCATCGTCGATGCATTGAAAGCGGCCTTCGAGGCGCCCACCAAGGTGGTGGCGCGTGGCCCGCAACTCGTTCGCAAGCCGGCCACCGAGGCCGAGATCATCAATCTGGAAGCGGCACGCGCCACGGCGCTTGAGGCTGCGTCTGCGCAACGCCTGAACGGCTAGGAGGCTTGGATGAAAGCGAAACGCATCGGGGCTGGCATCTTGCTGGCCTCCGCCCTGGTTGCCGGATGGCTGGTGTTGGCGCCACCGTGGGCCGGCAATGCGGGGGTTCCTGCCGTGGTTACAGGGGGGGCTGAGCAGCGCAATCCCAGCATGGATGCAGACAAGGCAAAGCCTGCATCCGCTTCCTCCAATGGCACGGTCGTGGCCGGGCAGCCCGTACAGGCAGCTGTTGTGGCTGTGGCCACACACAAGCCCGTGACCGGGGGCGGACGCGCCTACGGCTACGGCGTCATGGATGAAAACGGGCAGGTCGTTCCGCCGCCGCGCCCACCTGGCATGACCGAAATCCGTCCCGGCATGCCAGAGAACGAGCCAACCGGCACGGAACGTGGCCACGACCGTGGTCCCAACTTCAACCTCGGGCTCTACCGCCAAGCGGATGGCTCGGTGTATCGCCCATGAGTCGGAGAGCCATCATGAAATCGATGTTTCGTAAGTTCCTATGCGCACTGATCTTTGCGGGCAGCCTGCTCGGCATCTCGCTGACCGGGCCAGCGCAGGCGTCCACTTGCACCATTGGGCTCGGGCCCATTTGCGTGACGGTCGGCACAACGGCTTCGGCGCAGACCACGCCGGCTCCCATCCTGGTGTTGTACGATGCGCCCGCCAATGACCAGTACACCAACCTGGGCAAGGCGTACGCGATCATGCTGTACAACCTGCTCGCGCACTTCAATACCACCATCACGATGCTGCCCGTGCAGAATTACACGGCTGGCATGACCGAGCAGTACACCGCCACGTTCTATATGGGCAGTTATTACGCCAACCCTATACCGGCGGCGTTCCTGTCCGACGTGAGCACCACGCAAAAGACTGTCGTCTGGTTCAAGTACAACCTGTGGGAGCTGGCCTGGAACACGGCGTATCCGTTCACCTCGCGCTATGGCATCACATTCTCCAGCCTCGCCGGCATGAATGCTGCGCCGTCGGCTAGCGCCCCCAACCCTGGTTTCTACGATACGGTCACGTACAAGAACCAGACCATGACCAAGTACTACGCGTTCAACGCCACGACCGGGGCCATTTCCGCAGATCCAGACATTGGCGTGACGGCGGTGGCCGATGCCACCAAGGCCACGGCTCTGGTGACCATCTCTAACTCGGTCAATCCCACCGCATATCCGGCCGTGCCGTACGTAATCCGCTCCGGCAATTTCTGGTACTTCGCCGACATGCCGTTCTCGTTCATCGGACCGCGTGATCGCTATCTGGTGGTCTGCGACATGCTGCACGATATTCTCGGCACCAACGCGCCGACGCAGCATCGTGCGCTGGTCAGGTTGGAGGACCTCAACGCCACCAATACCGTATCGTCGATCGAAACGCTGGCAGGCTATCTGTACGGCAAGAAGATCCCGTTCTCGCTTGCAACCATCCCGCTCTACACCGACCCGAATGGCGTCTACAACGGTGGCGTGGCACAGACCATTCACATGGTCAATGCGACAGGGTTGAAACAAGCGCTCAACTACTCGATTGCACGCGGCGGCAAGCTCCTGATGCACGGTTACACGCACCAGTACAGCAATATCCCCAACCTTGTGAACGCCGTCAGCGCGAACGACTACGAGTTCTGGCTCGCTACGTTGAACCGGCCGGTGAATGAGGATTCAACGCAGTGGGCGGCAGGACGCCTGTCTGCCGGGTTACTGGAGTTGCAGCTCAACGGCTACACGCCGTTTGCATGGGAGGCACCACACTACCAATCCTCTCCACTGGCCATTGCGGCGGTGCCGAAGTACTTCAAGAACACATACCAACGCGTGGTGTACTACACGTCAAGCAACCCGCAGACGTTGAATGCAACCACGCCGGGCCATGACTTCTCGGTCGGCCAGTTCTTCCCCTACATCATTCAGAAGGACTACTACGGCCAGCGCGTGATTCCTGAGAACCTGGGTAACGTGGAGTACAACATCTGCAATATCGACCCGTCGTCGTGCCTGACGTACACCGCACAGGACATCCTGACGAACGCCAACTATGCGCTGGTTGTGCGCGATGGTTTTGCTTCGTTTTTCTTCCATCCATTCTGGCTTGAACCCGATCTTGGTACGCCAGGCTATGCGGACTTCCAAACCATCATTACCGGCATCACCAACCTGGGCTTTACCTGGGTAGATGCCAGCACGGCGCAGTAGTCATGCGCTGGATGCGCTCGATACTGGCGGCAGCAACGCTGGTGTTGGGCGCCCCCACAAATGCCGCGGGGCCGGTGGGCACATTGCCTGCCGGCCCCGCGCCGCTATATGGCGTGACGGTGGATGCGGTGGACAACGTGCCCGCCGTGGTCGATGCGCTCTCGCACCTGTCACGCACGCCCACCGTGCGCATCGTCTTTGATGAAGGGATGGACGCACCGGACTACGCCGCGCCTGTCGCTGCCATCCGGCGCGTGGCCTACGTAATGGGCGAGCTGGTCGATTCGTCCACGCTCAGGCAAATCACCGTGCAGCAGATGCGCGAGCGCGCCACCACGTACGTTGATGCGCTGGGCCGCAACGTCGACATCTGGGAAGTCGGCAACGAGATCAACGGCGAGTGGACCGGCAGCACGCGCGATGTCATCGACAAGACGCTGGCCGCTTACGACGCCATCAAGCAGCGCGGTGGCCGCACGGCGCTCACGCTCTACTACAACGAAGGCTGCGCTGAAACGCCATCACGCACCATGTTTGACTGGACCGAGCACAATTTGCCGCCAAGCCTGCGCAATGGCGTGGACTATGTATTCATCAGCTTTTACGAAGACGATTGCAAGATCGCACCGCCCGACTGGAACGCCGTATTCGACCACCTTGGAAGCCTGTTTCCGCAGGCGATGCTTGGCTTTGGAGAGGTCGGCACACGCCATGCGGCAGGCAAGGGCGCATTGATCGCGCACTTCTACGGCTTGTCGATTGCGCATCCGCGATTCGTCGGCGGCTACTTCTGGTGGTACTTCCGGCAGGACATGGTGCCGCGCACGCGACCGCTCTGGCGCAGCATCGACGCGGCCTTTCAGTCGATGCCAGCCAAACCGTTGCGAACGTCGCCTACGCCCTAGCCCGTGTGCCTGGGTACTGCAGACCTTGCGGCGGCTGTCCATGGGTCTGCCCATCGGGCTCGACGGGTTCACCATGGCGTCGCACAAGCTGGATGGTGCGGGTCGGCAGTGCGAAGGCTGCCCCGAGGTTCTGCAGCTCTTCAAGAATCGCCAGGTTGATGCGCTGCTGGATATCCATGTAGAGGTTGAAATCGGGGCTGGTCACGAAGTACACCACCTCGAAGTTCAGCGCGTTCTCGCCAAATTCCTTGAAGTGCGCGCGATCGGAGCGCGTATCTCCCGCCGTCTCGACGGCGTGGCGCACGATGTCCGGGATCTTCTTCAACTGCGCGGCACGCGCGTCGTACGTCACCCCGAACGCGAACACGATGCGTCGTTCCTGCATCCGCTTGTAATTGTGGATCGTACTTTTGAGTAACGCAGTGTTGGACGTCACGATCTCTTCGCCCGAGAGGCTGCGGATGCGTGTGGTCTTGAGCCCCACGTGCTGCACCGTGCCGGCAATCGATTCGAAGACGATGAAGTCACCAATCTCGAACGGCTTGTCCAGCCCAATGGCGAGCGAGGCAAACAAGTCGCTCAGGATGTTCTGCACCGCCAGCGCAACGGCCACACCCCCCACACCCAGGCTGGCGACAAAGGCTGTGACGTTCACGCCCACATTGGCCAGGATGGCCAGCAACAGCATCGACCACAGTGCAAAGCGCAGCACCCACGCCATCATCGATGTAATGACCGGGTTGCGCGTGGTCTGGGTTTGCGCGGACAGCTTGTCACGTGCCCACAGCTTCACGCCCCGGTTGAGCCACAGCGCAATCTGGAACCCGATGATGACGAACCAGATGTGGTCCAGCTTGTTGGCCAAGCGTGTCGGCAACTCGATGAAGTACGAACCGGCCAGCAATGCCGCCAGCCCGATGAACAGCGGATGCGTATCGCGCAGCACGGCCGCAGTCAGCGTGTCGAAACGGTAGCCGGTGCGGTGCGCACGCACGTCCAGCCGGTTGCCGATCAGGCGCAGCACGCTCATCAGCACCACATACGTGGCCACCACCGTGAGCGCCGCTGCAGCCCAGTCTCGCGCCGGTATGCGCAGGAAGGTATGGACGTTGAGCCACTCCATGGCCATGGACATCTCCGTGCAAAGTCACGCAATGTCGCGTCGCACAAACTGTGCCGCATGGATTGATACGCGCATTGCAAATGCAACACAGTTGCGTTATCTTCTGTTGCAACATAGTTGCATAAGGTGCGATCGCTGTGAATCTGCCCATGACTTCGTCCACCCGTCTGCCCGTTACCGTCCTGTCCGGTTTTCTGGGGGCGGGCAAGACGACACTGCTCAACCATGTCCTGAACAACCGCGAGGGGCGGCGTGTGGCGGTCATCGTCAACGACATGTCCGAGGTCAATATCGACGCCGCACTCGTGCGCGATGGCGGTGCGCAACTCTCGCGCACAGACGAGAAGCTCGTCGAGATGAGCAACGGCTGCATCTGCTGCACCTTGCGCGAAGATTTGCTGGTCGAGGTTCGTCGTCTGGCAGCGGAAGGGCGCTTTGACTACCTGTTGATTGAATCCACCGGCATCTCCGAACCGTTGCCGGTGGCCGAGACCTTCACCTTCGAGGGGGAAGACGGCACGGCGCTGGCAGACGTTGCGCGGCTCGACACCATGGTGACCGTGGTGGATGCGTATAACTTCCTGCGCGACTACGGGTCGCGTGACAGCCTGCAGGCACGCGGTGAATCGATGGGCGCGGAAGACCACCGCACGGTGGTGGACCTGTTGGTCGATCAGATCGAGTTCTGCGATGTGATCGTGCTCAACAAGACTGACCTGATGAGCGACGCCGATCTCACACGCCTGGAGGGCATCCTGCACCGCCTCAATCCGCGCGCCCGCGTTGAACGCGCCATGTTTGGCCGGGTTCCGATCGATCGTGTGCTGGGCACGGGCCGGTTCGACTTTGACGAGGCCGCCAAGGCGCCAGGCTGGCTCAAGGCGCTGCGCGGCGAACATATGCCCGAATCCGATACCTACGGCATCGGCAGCTTCGTCTATCGGGCACGCCGGCCGTTTCATCCACAGCGCTTTTTCGACTGGGTACAAAGCGAGTGGCCGGGTGTGGTGCGATCCAAGGGCTTCTTCTGGCTGGCAAGCCATCCGGCGCATGCTGGGGCGTGGTCGCAGGCGGGTGCGATGGCACGGCATAACGTAGCGGGCTACTGGTGGGCGGCGGTGCCCCCTGAGCGCTGGCCAACCGACCCTGAATCCGTTGCCACGATTCACCAGCACTGGGACAGCAGCGTGGGCGACGCACGCCAGGAGATCGTCCTGATCGGCATGGGCATGGACGAAACCACATTGCGCGTGCGCTTTGACGCCTGCCTGCTGACCGACACCGAGATGGCTGCCGGCCCGCACGCCTGGAAGCGCTATGCCAACCCGTTTCCCGAGTGGCCTAACGCATGATCCGGCAGAACCCGCGCGGTGATCTGCCGCAGATTCATCCGAGTGCCTTTGTTGATCCGACCGCGATCGTGTGCGGGCGCGTGATCGTGTACGAGAACGTGTTCATTGGCCCCTATGCTGTGATTCGCGCAGACGAGGTGGACGAGGGCGGCCACATGGAGCCCATCGTCATTGGTGCGCATTCGAATATTCAGGACGGTGTGGTCATCCATTCCAAGTCAGGTGCCGCCGTCATCATTGGCGAACGGACATCGATTGCGCACCGTGCCATCGTGCACGGGCCCTGCGTGGTGGGCGATGGTGTGTTCATCGGCTTCAACAGCGTGCTGTTCAACTGCACGATCGGGCAGGGAGGCGTCGTGCGGCACAACGCCGTGGTGGACGGCTGCGACCTGCCGGATGGCTTCTACGTGCCGTCCACAGAGCGCATTGGGCCCGACACCGACCTGCGCAGCATCCGAAAGGTGTCCGCGCGCGAATCCGCATTTTCCGAAGACGTAGCACGCACCAACAACCACCTTGTGCAGGGGTACAAGCGCATTCAGGCCACCTTCGAGGCCTGATGCAATGAGGCACGCTGATCTAATCGTTCGCGGCGGTACGCTCGCAACGCCGGGCGGGCTGCACGCAGGCGATGTTGTCTGCAGCGCTGGCCGCATCGTCGCATTCAATGCGCAAGGCTGGACGGCTGAGGAATCTGTCGATGCCCGGGGGCTGCACGTGCTGCCGGGCGTGATAGACAGCCAGGTGCATTTTCGCGAGCCCGGCCTCACGCACAAAGAGAACCTGGAAGCGGGCACGCGTGGTGCCGTGCTGGGCGGTGTGACGGCCGTGTTCGAAATGCCCAACACGCATCCGCTCACACTCAGCGCGCAGGATCTGCAAGACAAATGCGAGCGTGCCCGCGGCCGCGCATGGTGTGACTACGCCTTCTACATGGGCGGGGCTGCCGCCAATGCGGATCAGTTGACCGCGCTGGAAAGGTTGCAGGCCTGCGCTGGCGTCAAGGTGTTCATGGGGAGTTCCTTCGGTGATCTGCTGGTCGACGATACGGCCGTCCTGCGCCGCATCCTGCGCCAGGGGCGGCGGCGCCTGGCGGTGCATGCCGAAGACGAGGCACGGCTGAGAGAGCGGCGAGCCCTGGTCGAGCATTCCGCCGACGTGCGTGACCACCCTGTCTGGCGCGATGCCGAGAGCGCGCTCCTGGCGACGCGGCGTGTGGTGAACCTGGCGATGGAGGCGCGCCGCCGCCTGCACGTGCTGCACGTATCGACCGCCGAGGAGATGGCATTCCTGGCGCAGCACAAGGCCAGTGCCAGCATCAGCGTTGAAGTCACGCCGCATCATCTGAGTCTGGTGGCGCCCGAGTGTTACGAGCGTCTTGGCACGCTGGCCCAGATGAATCCGCCCGTGCGCGACGCCCGCCATCAGGCGGCGCTGTGGCAGGCTGTCCGCAACGGCGTGGTGGATGTGCTCGGCAGCGACCACGCCCCCCACACGCTGGATGAAAAGGCCCGACCGTACCCATCGTCGCCGAGTGGCATGACGGGTGTGCAGACGCTGCTGCCGGTCATGCTGGATCACGTGAACGCCGGACGGCTCAGGCTGCAGCGGTTGGTGGATCTGACCAGTGCCGGGCCCGCGCGCATCTTCGGCATTGAATCCAAGGGGCACCTGTCGATCGGGTACGACGCCGATCTCACGCTGGTCGATCTGAAAGCGCGGCGCGAGATCACGCATGCCTGGATTGCCAGCGTGTCGGGTTGGACGCCGTACGACGGCCTGCGCGTAACAGGCTGGCCCATCGCGACCGTCGTGCGCGGCAGGCTCGTGATGAGGGAGGGCGCGGTCGTTGGTCAGCCGGAGGGGCAGCCGGTGCGCTTTGCTGAAACGGTGCCAGCACCAACGCCGGCCTGATATCAGGCGTCGGCGGTGGTGTGCTGCGCGCCGGGCGGCACACACACGCGGTTGCGCCCTTGTCGCTTCGCTTCCATCAGGCCGATGTCGGCATCTGCCAGCAGCTTGGCCAGATCCTGCCCTGGCCGCAGCGGCGCTGCACCCACGCTGATCGTGAGCGGACCGACCGGCGTTTCGCTGGCGCTCACGGCGGCTTTCAGCCGTTCCACGACGGCGAGCGCGTTGGTCAAGCCGCAGTTGGGCAGCAGCACGGCAAACTCGTCGCCGCCCAGCCGGCCGAACAGATCGTTCGGACGCAGTACGTCGGCCAGCGCATCGGACAATGAAACCAGCGCCTCGTCACCGGCCGCATGGCCCCATGCATCGTTGATGGCCTTGAAGTGGTCGACGTCGAGGTACAGCGCACATAGCGGCTCCGCATGGCGCTGGGCGCGCTCCACCGCAAAGCTGCCCAGCTCGAAGAAGCGCTGGCGCGCGAGCATACCGGTCAGGTGATCGGTGTTGGCGCGGTCGGCCAGATTGATCTCAGCGGCATAGTGCCGCGCCATCGCACGCAGCAGGTAGTGATGAATGACGGCTGAGGCGGCAATGCAGATCGGCAGGTACAGCACCAGGCCTAGCCAGCCGTGGTGCAACGTCGTGACCGGGTCCTGGGCGATCAGCAGCGCGACGACGGGCCCAGCCGTGCAGAGCGCCATCGCGATGCAGAAATCGCGTCGGGTCAGCCAGGCGGGGCTGGTGGCAAGCGGCATCAGGTAGAACGCCGGCAGCACCCATTCAAGCCCGGCCTGATAGCCAAACGCAATGATGGCCACCTCTTCTGCAAGCAGATGGGCGAGCGCCAACGGCCCCCATAGGCCGGTATGTCGATGCCGTTGCGCAGTCAGCACGATGGCCATCAGCAGCACGAGCAACGCGAGCAGCGGCTCGGGCCGATGCAACAGTCCTACCGACCAGCCCAGCATGATCGCAAAGCCGTAGCCGAGCACGCCGCATTTGCTCAGCGCAAGAATCATCGGCACGAAATGGCGCGCCTGATAGTCGCGAGAGGGCGTGCGTGCGTCGGGCAGGGCGGAGGCGGTAGGCGGGTTCGCGCTCAAGGCTGGGCGAGTACGGCCTTCACACGCTGCTTGATGGTGCAAGCGCGGGCAGGGCCGGGTTGCGCAACAAAGCGCGCATTCTAATGGCGGCGCGTGTTGCCGTGCGCGGATTTTTTTGGGGGGGGAATCCCTCAACCGGCCAGCACCTGCCACACCAGCCACAGATTGGCGACGCTGATGGCGACGAATAAACCCCACGCCAGTACGGACGTTAATCGGCTGTTAACAAACACGCCCATCAGCGTGCGATCGTCGGTCATGCGAATCAGCGGAAACATCGCAAACGGCAACTGAAAACCGAGCACCACCTGGCTGATCACGAGCAGCTTGCCGATGGCGTGGTCGCCCAGCATGGCCACGCCGATGAATGCCGGGATCAGCGCCAGCGCGCGTGTGATCAGGCGCCGCTGCCAGCAGGGGATGCGCAGGTCCAGGAAACCCTCCATCAGGATCTGCCCGGCGATGGTGCCGGTGAAGGTAGAGCTTTGCCCCGCCGCCAGCAACGCGATGCCGAACAGCGCGCCGGCCACTGCCGTGCCGACGATGGGTTCGAGCAGGCGATGCGCATCCTGGATGTCGGCTACGTCCTGGTAGCCGTTGGCATGAAATGCCGCGGCGGCGAGTATCAGGATGGCGCCGTTTACCAGCAGCGCCAGCGAGAGCGAGATGATGGTGTCGAGCCGCGACAAGCCCACCGCCTCGCGCTTGGCGGTTTCCGTGCTGGCCGTCATGCGTGTCTGCACGATGGACGAATGCAGATACAGGTTGTGCGGCATGATCGTCGCGCCGAGGATGCCGATGGCAAGGTAAAGCGGCTCGCGCTCGCTCACGCTTTGCCACGACGGCATCAACCCGGCCGCCACCGACGGCCAGTGCGGTTTGATAAGTAGCAGCTCAACGAAGTAGCACAGGCCGATAGTGAGGATGAGGCCCAGCACGATGGCTTCAAGCTGGCGAAAGTTCTTCCCTTTCAGGCCCAGCACGATCAGCGTGTCCAGCGCGGTGAGTGCCACGCCGCCCAGTATCGGCACGCCCAGCAGCAGGTGGAACGCCAGCGCGCAGCCCAACACCTCTGCCAGATCGCACGCGATGATCGACAGCTCGGCCAGCAGCCATTGCACGCGCACGGCCCCAGGCTGGTAGCGGTCGCGCGAGGCGCGCGCCAGATCCTTGCCCGTGACGATGCCCAGTCGCGCCGACAGACACTGCAGCACCATCGCGGCCAAGCTGGAGAGCAGCACCACAAACAGCAGCGAATAACCGTAGCGTGAACCGGCCTCGATGTCGGTTGCCCAGTTGCCCGGGTCCATGTAGCCGACAGACACGAGCAGCCCCGGCCCGGCAAAGCGCAGCAGCTTCTTCCACAACGGCAGGCCGGGCGGGATGGCCACGGTGCCGCGCACTTCGGATGGGCAGAACGGTGCAGTGGCAGTGGTGGGCAGGGCAGGCAGGCGGAACATGGCGCGGCCGGGAATGGGAGGGCGAAGAGGAAATCAATCGATGCGGCCTCATGATAGCCAAGTGCTGCCGCGCGTGCGGATATCCGCTGCTGGTGCCGCTTCAAGGTGATGTGTGAGGCATATTGCCGCGGCAGATTTAAGGCAAATCTCAGTCCGTTGGGGTAGATTTCCAGCTTTGCCGGCGCCTGTTTCTCAGGTGCCGGCTGTCCGTTTACCGTCGACCCGTCAAGACTCACTCGCATGAACGCCATCCTCCTCATCGAAGACGACCTGCCGTTGGGCACCGCACTGGCCCGCGCGCTGCGTCAGGCCGGCTATAACGCGACCTGGGTACGCCGCCTGGTTGACGCACAGAAATGGATCACCACCAACACGTTCGAGGCCATCGTGCTCGACCTCGGCCTGCCCGACGGTGAAGGCCACACCTTCCTCGAAGAACTGCGTGCCGCGCATAGCGATGTGCCGGTCATCATTGCCAGCGCGCGCGATGCGCTGTCCGAACGCCTCAAGGGCCTGGACTCCGGTGCCGACGACTTCCTCGTCAAGCCGTTCCCTGTCGATGAACTGGTCGCCCGCTTGCGTGCCGTGCTGCGCCGCCATGCCGGGCAGAGCACCAACCAGTGGAGCGTCGGCGCCCTGGTGGTCGAGCCTTCGCAAAAGCGCGTGACGCAGGACGGGCAGATCATCGAACTCACCCCGCGTGAATACCAGTTGCTGCTTGAGCTCGTGCGCCGCGCCCATCGCTGGGTCCCGCGCGAAACGCTCATGGACGCCCTCTATCGTGAAGGCGACAGCGTCAGCGCCAACGCACTCGAAGTCGTCATCCACCACCTGCGCCGCAAGCTGGGTAACGACACCATCCAGACCATCCGGGGTGTCGGCTACATGATCGGAGGCAACCGTTGAAGCTGACGGTCCCAGCGATCCTGCGGGTCCGGTCGCTGTCGTTTCGCCTGTATGTGCTGATCCTGCTGGCACTGGTGCTGATGCTGCTGGTGCAACTGGTGATCGCCCATCTGGAAATCTCCCGCACCAACAGCCGTCAGGTGGTGAGCGATCTGCGCATGTCGGCGCAGGCCTACGCTGATCTCACCACGCTCAATATGGATGACGTGCCGCGCCGGGAGGAATTCCTGCGCCGCCTCACCGACATCAAGCTGGGACTCTCGCTGCCCAACATCCTCCCTGGTGAATTCCGCTACGTGCTGTGCGATCGCGCCGGGCACGTCATCACCGCTTTCCCGGGCGCGCCCACCATGCCCTGTGGCAAGGCGCACGAGACCGTGGTCGAGATCATGCTCGAGGGCAAACCGTGGCGCAGCTATACGGTGGACAGCGTCGATGGCAAGCTCACGGCCACCGTGGCGCAGCCGCTTTCTGCCTATGAACGAGCCATTCGTGATCTCTTTCAGGAAGTGGCGATGGCGCTGGCCATTCTCGCGACCGCGCTGATGGTGATGGTGGGTTGGGCAGCACACGTCGGTCTCAAGCCGCTGCGCACGCTCACGCGTCAGGTGGAGTCGCGTGACTCGGCAGATCTGGACCCCGTGCAAAGCGTCGAGCATGCCGAGCTGAAGCCGCTGGTGGAAGCACTGAACGATCTTTTCGCGCGTGTGCGACGTGGCATCGAGGCAGATCGCCGCTTCTTTGCCGATGCCGCGCACGAATTGCGTACGCCGCTGGCGGCCATCCAGGCACAGGCGTATGTCGTCTCGCATTCCGACAGCGAGGACGATCGCTCCACCGCACTGCGCGAGTTTGACCGCGGCATTTCGCGTGCGACGCAATCGCTGGCCAAGTTGCTGGCCATCGCGCGGCTCGATGCACGCCGTGTGGAAGCCCAACTGGCGCAAGGTGCGCTGTCCGATCTGGCCGGTTGCGCGCGCAGCGGCGTGATTCAGCAGGCATCACGCGCGGAGCGTCGCAACGTCACGCTGTCGTACGAAGGTGCCAATCAGGCGTGGGTGTCGGTGTCACACGAAGACGCCGCCACGCTGGTTGAAAACGTGCTCGACAATGCTGTGCGCGAAACGCCCAAGGGCGGTGAGGTGCGCGTGGTGGTCAAGCGAGTTGAGCAAGGCGGGGCGGGTGCGACTGCAGGTACAGCCGTGCCGATGATCGAGCTACGCGTTGAAGATACCGGCCCGGGTATTCCGCCCGATGAGCGTGAACGTGTGTTCGAGCGCTTCTACCGCCCACGCGGCAGTCAGTCGCAAGGCAGCGGCCTGGGTTTGGCGATCGTGCGGCGCATTGTCGAACTCGGCAATGGCTCGGTCTCCATTGAGGATGGCCCGGGTGGAAAGGGCTGTGCCGTGGTGATCCGTCTTCCGGCACTGGACAGCGCCCCCGAGCCGATCGAGCCAGATGACGCGCCACCCGGCATGGCTGATACGCCCAGCCACTGACTGGCGCAGATCAAGGCTGATCGCCCTGGCACTGGTGGTGCTGGGGCATCTGGCACTGCTGGCGTGGTGGCGGGAGCATCCGCCACCCGTCGAGCGCGATGAGCCGCTGCTGCACGGGCGGTTGCTCAGCGTCGAGATTTCACCGCCCCCCATGCCTTTGCCGCCAGCAAAAGCAGCGGCCCGCAGTTCGCGGGCTGCGTTACCGGCGCCAACGCAACGCACCGAGGCCGCCGAATCGGCCTCTGCGGCGCCGGCCACGGTCGACACCGTCGAGGCCCGCACGCTCGACCTCAGCGCATCGATAACACCATCTCCGCGCACACGGTCTCAGGCAGAAAACAATCTTGCGGCAAGCACAGCACGCGGTGCCGGCCACGCGTTCGGGCCGGACGCCGCATCCACGCCGCGCGTAGCCGGGCCGGTTCAGGAATCGCGCGGCACCGCTGGCCGCTGGCAAGCACGTGTTGAGGTGGGCGGTAGCGCCTACTGCCTGAACGCGCAAGACCCAAGCCTGCGCCGCGACCCCTTTGAGAAGGCGCTGGCGGTGCCGTCCACCTGCCGTTGATCAGTAGCCGATCGTGAAGCGCTGGCGCGGGTGCGCCGGCTTTTCCGCCTCGTCGAGGAAGCCGATGGCGTAGTCCTCCATCGACACCCAGGGCTTGCCGTTGGCATCCACCAGCAGCGTGTCCTTGCCGACACGGAAGTGGCCTGTGCGCTCGCCCGGTTCGAAGATTGCCGACGGCGACACGAACGTCCAGTTCAGCTCGGTTTCCGTGCGCAGCGCGTTGAGGAAGTCACGGCCTGCCGAGGCTTCGGCAAAGTACTCCTTCGGGAATTGCGGCGTGTCGATCAGTGCCACGCCCGGCGCCACTTCCAGGCTGCCGGCGCCACCCACCACCAGCAAGCGCGGCACACCCGCCTTCTTCACCGCACCAACGATCTGGTCCGCATTGGCCTGCAGGAAGCGCACGGTGCTGAAGGCCACATCGTTGCCCGCCAGCGCAGCAACCAACGCGGCCTGGTCTGCCACATCCACGTCCTTGGCGGTCAAGCCTGCGCGTGCCGGCAATTTGGATGCGGTACGCGCAATAGCCGTCACCTGATGGCCGCGGCGCAGGGCTTCGTCGATCAGGCGGGTGCCTACGCGCCCGGTGGCGCCAATGATTGCAATCTTCATGGTTCAACTCCTTGTTAAGCGGTTATGAGGTGATATGTAATTAACGTAGTTACATATGGCGGTAAAAAAAACGCCAAGACGCTAGGCTCGGCGACGACGCTTCTGTGCGTGTCCGACTTCTTCCAGCATGCCCGCGATGGTCTGCGCGGCCAGCTCGGCTTCCATGGCGGCTTGCGCGCGTTCGGTCACGCGCTCCAGCACCCCGGTGATCTCGCGGCCCACATCACACGCCGGGTTGGGTGCGTTGGGCGGCAGCGCGATCAGAACGGAGGATTCCACCACACGAAACACATCGAGCAGGGTGATGCGATCTGCCGGCTGCGCCAGCGTTGCGCCGCCCGTTGCGCCCATCTGCGAGCTGACGAAACCAGCTTCGGCCAACTGCGCCACCAGGCGGCGGATCAACGCCGGATTGGTACCCACGCTACCCGCAATGAGCGACGATGGCACCGGCCCTTCTGCACTGGCAAGCAGGGTCAGAATATGCACGGCGACGGCGAAGCGGCTGCTGGTGGACATGGCGGTCAGATAAAGTGTAACCAGTGTAGATACACTTACGCGTGCAGTCAACCCTGTTCGCCGCTTGCGACTCAGAAGGCAGTCGCCAGTGCCGATGCCCTTGTTCTGGCGCATCGCTTAACCGCATGCCCATGGAGCTGGACGACTGGGTGAAGATGGTATTGCCCGGAAATGGAACGGATTCGCGCCGGATAGGTCGATTCCGAGTGACATCCGTGCGTTCTGCCGGAAGTTATGTGCAGATGCAGCAATTTTCCTGCTAGTATTCGGGGCCCATGTTTGTGACAAATCTTCGCCTCGCCTTGCCGACGATGCCTCGCGCTAACGCGCGTGGCGTGCTGTCGCGCGCGCGCGGCGTACGGTGGATCGTCACGATCTGGTGTCTGCTGTTTACCGTTACGGTGTTCTCGGCCACGCATTTCCCCGATGGGCAAGCCGCTGACGATGCGCTGGAAGCCATCGAGGCCGTCGTTGACGATGCGCTGGACGACGTACAGCCGGTTGCCCAGCCCAGCAAGGGCTTCGAGCGCGCCATCAAGGTGGCGCTCGGCAAGCTGGTCAAGCAGCCCGGCCAGTGCTTCAGCGTGGAGCACTGGGTGGCGCAGGCGCACACCGCGCCCGATGCCCCCTCCAGCAACGCTGCTGCCCCTGATCACCCCAGCGACGCGCCCGAACTGTGGCTGCCGCCGCCTCCCATGACGCTTGCGCCCGGCCTGCGTGTCGCGCGCGTCCGCGTTGCGCTCCCGCCATTCCAGGCCGGCCCTGTGCCGGCACCCATGCTGCGCCCGCCCGCGCACGTCTGATCTCCTCCGGCGCTTGCCGGAAGCCACTCCCTTGAGTTCGTAGTGCGGCACCTGCCTTGTTCTTGACAGGCGGGGTGCCCGCGCTTGGCTGTTGTTCTTTTTCAGGATGATCCGGATGTTGTCCAACCAGGACGCGGCCCGACCGTGCCCCGCTGCGGGCGCGCGTGCGTCGCAACGCTTGCTTCTTGCCGCCGTGCTGACGCTGTTGTCGGCATCGGCGGTTTCCGCCCCCGCTGCCTCCGCTGCACCCCCGCAGGCCAAGGTGCCTGTAACCACTCCCACCGCGCCACGTGATGAGGCGCTTCCGCTGCCGCGCTATACGCTGCCGCAATTGCTGGAACTGGCGCGCGCCAATCACCCGGCGCTCGCCGCATCGCAGGCCCAGGTGCGCGCCGCGCAGGCCGGCATGATCACCGCGCGCGCTTGGCCCAACCCCGAAGTTGAGGCGATGACCGGCCGCCAGCGCGCCCGCATGCCCGGTGCGGCAGAAGGCCGCACCAACAGCGTGTCGATCACGCAGAAGCTCGACCTGCCGTGGCAGCGTGCTGCCCGCACGCAGGCTGCGGATGCCGCCTACGAAGGCTCACAGGCCACCGCACGATCGCAAGCGCGCGACGTGGATGCCCAGCTCAAGCTGCGCTTTTATGACGTCGTACGCCGCGAGGCCGAGCAACGCAATGCGCGCGAAGACGTGACCCTGGTCGAGCAGATTCGCCGCCGTGTTGCCGTGCGTGTGGAAACCGGCGAGGCCCCGCGCTACGAATTGATCCGTGGCGATGCTGAGCTGCTCAACGCACAACGCACCGAGCAGGCTGCCGCATTGCGTGTGCAGCAGGCGTTGGCCGAACTGCGCCGCGCTGTTGGCACCGATCTCCCGCAGGCCTTTGACGTGGATGCCGGCGCCGATGCACCGCCCGTGGCCCATCTGCCGCCGCTGGCCGATCTTGTCAGCATGGTGGTGGCAACCCACCCCGATCTCGAAGCCGATCGCGCCGCCGTGCGCGAAGGTGAGGCACGCCTGGCGCACGAGCGCAGCCAGCGCTGGCCGTCGCTCGCACTGCGCGGCACGGTGGATCGCGCCCCCGATTTGCAGGACAACCGCGTGGGCGTGGTGATGTCGATTCCGCTGTTCGACCGGCGCGACGGCCCGGTAGGCGAAGCGGTGGCGGCGCTTGAGCGCGCCCGCGCCGTGCTGCGTGACCGTGAGCTGCAGACCCGCCAGGCGGTGGAATCCGCTTATCGCCAGTACGAGATTGCAGAGTCGCAAGTCAGCGCGCTGGAGTCTGGCGTGGTCAAGCAGGCTGAATCTGCCTTGCGCGTAGCCGAGGCCGCCTACCGCCACGGCGAGCGCGGCATCCTCGATTTTCTCGACGCCCAGCGCGTCTTCCGCCAGGCACGCAACGACCTGATTGCCGCGCGTGCCGACTTGCGCACCGCCGCTGTTGAACTCGACCGCCTGCGCCCGGAGGCTCAATGAGCCAGCACTCCGCTTACCGAACCCAAGAATCCAGCCTGACCATGAACCCACGTTCTTCTCTCTCTTCTTCGATCCGGCTGGCCGGTGTGGCCGTGGCGGCCATGCTGTTGCTCGGCGCTTGCGGCAAGGATGCCGCGAGCGACGCCAAGTCGGCGCAACAGGCCGCCGACCCGAATTTGGTGGTGGCTCAACCCACGCTGGTGCAACGCCTGAAGGTGGCGCAGGTTGGCAAGCAGCCGATCTCTGAACGCCTGCGCGTGCCGGGTCAGATTGCCTTTGACGAACAGCGCGTTGCGCGCATCGGTGCCACCGTGACGGGCCGTGTAACGGAGCTTGTCGCCACACCGGGCCAAAGCGTCAAGGCGGGCGACATCCTCGCGCAACTGCACAGCACCGAGTTGGGGGCCGCGCAGTTGGCCTATCAGAAGGCCGCTGCGCAGCGTGACTTGCAGGCGCGTGCGCTGGAACGCGCCAAGCTGCTGCTGGCCGCCGACGTGATCGGCTCCGCAGAGCTGCAGAAGCGCCAGAGCGAATTGGCGATGGCCGACGCCGAGGTGCGCGCGGCGGTGGACCAGTTGCGCGTCATGGGCGTATCACCCGCCACGCTGGCGAAGATGCGCACGGGCGGCATGTCGTCGATTTCCCCGGTGGTGGCGAGCATCAGTGGCACGGTAGTCGAGCGCAAGGTCACGCGCGGCCAAGTGGTACAGCCTGCCGACGAGTTGTTCACCGTGGCCGACTTGTCGCGCGTGTGGGTAGTGGGCGAGGTGCCCGAGAACGCTGCTGCAGGCGTGCGTGCCGGTCAATCGGTGGAGATCGACACCGGTGCAGGTGAACGCATGGTGGGCAAGCTGATCTGGGTGTCCGATATCGTTGATCCGCAATCGCGCACGGTCACGGTGCGCACGGAAGTCGACAACGCCGAGCGCACGCTCAAGCCATCGATGCTGGCAACGCTGCTGATCCAGTCGCGCCCCGAAGAGCGCGTGGTCGTGCCGACTTCCGCCGTGGTGCGCGAAGACAACCGCGACTACGTGTTCGTGCGCGCCAGCGATTCCGACTACCGTCTCACGCCGGTCAAGCTGGGCGATGAATCCAACGGTGTGCGTCCGGTGCTCTCTGGCGTGCAAGCCGGCCAGCCCATCGTGGTTGAAGGCGGCTTCCATCTGAACAATGAGCGCAAGCGCGCCGAGATGGAGGGTGCATGATCGACGCATTGATTCGCGGCGCGCTCAAGCAGCGGCTCGTGGTGGCCGTGCTGGCCGCCGTGCTGCTGTTCTTCGGGCTGGATGCCGCACGCAAGCTGTCGCTGGACGCGTTTCCAGACGTGACCAATGTGCAAGTGCAGATCGCAACGGAAGCGCCCGGCCGATCTCCGGAAGAGGTCGAGCGCTTCGTGACCGTGCCGGTGGAAATGGCCATGACGGGTCTGCCGGCGCTCACCGAGATGCGCTCGCTCAACAAGCCGGGGCTGTCGCTCATCACGCTTGTCTTTACCGACGAGACGGACGTGTACTTCGCGCGCCAGCTCGTGATGGAGCGGTTGATCGAGGTGCAGTCGCGCATGCCGACGGGCGTGACACCGGTGCTGGGGCCCGTGTCCACGGGTTTGGGCGAGGTGTATCAGTACACGCTCGACAGGCCGGATGACGGCGACAAGGAGCTCTCCGTCGAGGAGCTCACCCAGCGCCGCATTGCGCAGGACTGGGTGGTACGTCCGCTGCTGCGCTCCATTCCGGGCGTGGCGGAAATCAACTCGCAGGGCGGTTACGAGAAGCAGTACCAGGTACTGGTCAACCCCGAGCGGCTGCGCCACCACAACGTGACAGTCAAGCAGGTGTTCGAGGCGCTAGCCGCCAACAACGCCAACTCGGGCGGCGGTGTGCTGCCGCACTTTGCGGAGCAGTACCTGATCCGCGGTGTGGGTCTGGTGCGTGATACCAACGACATTGGCGCCATCGTGCTCAAGGAGGTCAACGGTACGCCGCTCAATATCCGCGATGTGGCGGAGGTGAAGATCGGCACGGCAGTGCGTGCGGGGGCGGTGGTCAAGAACGGCGTGACGGAATCCGTCGGCGGCGTGGTGATGATGATGCGCGGCGGCAACGCCAAGGAAGTCGTCGCCCGCATCCAGGATCGCGTCAAGGCCATCAACGACAACGGCATGCTGCCCGGCGGCCTGAAGATCGTGCCGTACTACGAGCGTTCGGACCTGGTTGATTCGGCACTCAAGACCGTCATCAAGGTGCTGGCCGAAGGTGTGGTTCTGGTGGTGATCGTGCTGCTGCTGTTCCTGGGGGACATCCGCTCGTCGTTGATCGTCGTTGGCACGCTGATCCTGACGCCGCTGCTGACGTTCATCGCAATGAACAAGCTCGGTATCTCGGCCAACCTGATGTCGTTGGGTGGGCTGGCGATTGCCATTGGCTTGATGGTGGATGGCTCGGTGGTGGTGGTGGAGAACGCCTTTGCGCACCTTGCGAAGCCGCGTGACCCGAATGAAAGCCGCGCACGCATCATCCTGCATGCGGTGACGGAGGTGGCGACGCCCGTGATCTTTGGCGTGGGCATCATCATCCTGGTGTTCCTGCCGTTGATGACGCTGGAGGGCATGGAAGGCAAGATGTTTGCGCCGCTGGCCTTCACGATTGCGATTGCGCTGTTCTTCTCGCTGGTGCTGTCGCTCACGCTCACGCCGGTGCTGTCTTCGTATCTGTTGAAGCCCAAGGCGCACAAGCACGTGGAAGGCGAGCATAGCGATGACCCGCACGCGGAGCACGATGCGCATGACACGTGGCTGATCCGCAAGATGAAGAAGCCGTATCTGCGCATGCTGGAGTTCAGCCTGAACAACGGTCGAAAGACTGTCGCGGTGGCGGTGGCGGTGTTCCTGGCTACCGGCGCGCTGATGCCGTTCCTGGGCACGGCGTTCATCCCCGAGATGAAGGAAGGTTCGGTGGTGCCCGGCATCAACCGCGCGCCGAACATCTCGCTGGAAGAGTCGATCCGCATGGAGATGGAAGCCATGCGCCTGGTGATGCAGGTGCCGGGTGTGAAGTCGGCCGTGTCCGGCGTGGGCCGTGGCGAATCCCCGGCCGACCCGCAGGGCCAGAACGAATCGACCCCGATCGTATCGCTCAAGCCGCGTGACGAGTGGCCGAATGGCTGGAACCAGGACGACATTGCCGAGGCCATGCGCCGCGCGTTGCAAGTGCTGCCCGGCGTGCAGATCGTCATGGCCCAGCCCATCTCTGACCGCGTGGACGAGATGGTGACGGGCGTGCGTTCGGACGTGGCCATCAAGGTGTTTGGCGATGATCTGAACGTGCTGCGCGAGAAGGCTGAGGCAATTGCCAAGGTGGCGCAGGGCATTCAGGGCGCGCAGGACATGCGTGTGGAGCGCATCACCGGCCAGCAGTACCTGCAGATTGCCATTGACCGTCAGGCCATTGCGCGCCATGGCCTGAACGCGGCCGACGTGCACAACGTGATCGAAACCGCCATCGGCGGCAAAGAGGCCACGGAAATCTTCGAAGGCGAGCGCCGCTTCAGCGCAGTGGTGCGCCTGCCGGAGACGTATCGCGGCAGTGTGGAGGCCATCCGCAACCTGATCGTGGCGGCACCCAACGGCGCGCAGGTGCCGATGGAGAGCATCGCCCGCATCGAGGTGACCGACGGCCCCGCACAGATCAGCCGCGAACTGGGCAAGCGCCGCGTGGTGGTGGGCGTAAACGTGCGTGACCGCGATCTGGGCGGCTTCGTGGCCGAGCTGCAAGGTGCCGTGGCGCAGAAGGTGAAGCTGCCCGAGGGCTACTACCTGGAGTGGGGTGGCCAGTTCCAGAACATGGAACGTGCCATGGGCCACCTGAAGGTGATCGTGCCGATTACGGTGGCAGCCATCTTCTTCCTGCTATTCCTGCTGTTCAACTCCGTGCGCTACGCCACGCTGATCATCCTGGTGCTGCCGTTTGCCTCTGTGGGCGGGATCATCGGGTTGTTCGTCACCGGGGAGTATCTGTCGGTGCCAGCCTCGGTGGGCTTTGTCGCGCTATGGGGCATTGCGGTGCTCAACGGCGTGGTGCTGGTCAGCACGATCCGCAGCCTGCGCGAGCAGGGCATGTCGGTGGAGGAATCTGTGCGGTTGGGTTCGCGCATGCGCTTCCGCCCGGTGATGATGACGGCCACCGTGGCCATGCTGGGGTTGATTCCGTTCCTGTTTGCCACGGGCCCGGGTTCGGAAGTGCAACGGCCGCTGGCCATCGTGGTGATCGGCGGTCTGCTGACCTGCACGCTGCTCACGCTGGTGATGCTGCCCACCCTGTACAAATGGTTTGATGAGGAGAGCAAGGCATGAAGGAAATCCGCATCGTAGTGCGCCCGCAATTGCTGGAGCGCTTGCATGAGGCGCTGCGCGGTTGCCCGGGGTTTCCGGGCATGACGGTGGGTGAGGTGAACGGCTACCCGCCGGTGGCTTCGCAGGCCGGTGCACATTCCATCAAGGAAGACCTGACGGAGTTCGTGCCGCGCGTGCGGATCGAGTTGGTCGTGTCGGATGCGCTGGCCAGCATGTTGTTCGATGCCGCCGTCAAGGTGCTCGAACACGGGCAGACCGGTGAGAGCGCGATCTGGATGACCGACGTCGTGCAGGCCACGTTTCTGCATCGCACGGGGTGATGATGGTGTGATGCGCGCATGAAAAACGGCGGACTGTGTCCGCCGAAAATCAGGAGACAACGTTGCAGCGGGCCGCTTTCCAGAGCACACGGAAAACGGCCCGTTTGCCTTGGCGCTTACCGCTTCAGGTCGGTCAGGTGCTTCATGACGCCCTCGTAGCGGAACTTGTGGATTGGGCGATCCATCGACTGCATCTCCTGCAGCTGCACCGCTTGCGGACGCAGCGAGCCGGTCGGCTTCACTGCCTGCGTGGCCAGCGTGGCCACAGCAGGCTGGAAGTTCTTGATGCCGACGATCTGGTCGTACTGCGCCTTGGTGATGAGCTGCGCGTTGTACAGCTGCGTGGCATCGCCCGCGATGTTGGTCTTGGTGGCGTCGGTGGTAATGGCACCGGCCTGCGCCAGCAGGTTGCTCCACAGCGTCGGGCTGTAGTTGGTCACGTAGTAGTCCAGGCCCGACGGGTTGGCCAGCACGGCAGAGCACGTCGGCAGCGTGACCTGCGCAGTCTGCTGATCCAGCACGATGGTCTGCGTCTGGCCGAAGTTGTCACCATACGCCAGCGTGAGCGGCACATTCCACTGGTAGCCGGAGTAGACGTTCTTGTTCGGGAACGCCTTTTGCGTGATGGTCAGCACGTTCTGGTTGGTGGCCGGATTGCACTGCGCATCAATGGTGACGAGCGGCAGGCCCGTCTGACGCACAAAGCTGTCGCCCACCTTGCCCACCGGCTTGCCGCTGGCGGCTTCCAGTTCTGCCCACAGGCGCGGCGGCGTACCGTTGCCGAACTTGTACTTGTTCAGGTAGCTCTGCAAGCCCTTGCGCATGGCATCTTTGCCGACGTAGTTCTCGATCATCTGCAGAACGTGGCCGCCCTTGTTGTAGGCAAAGCTGTCGAGGAAATCCATCGAGCCGGCGTCGCTCAGGTTGTGCTGCACCGGCACGGCCGTCGGCTGCAGGTCCAGCGTGATCACGCGCTGCTTGACCGCCGCATAATTGGCCCACGTGTTGCCCGGGAACTCCGGATGGATGGTGATCTTCGTGACGTTCTCGAACCAGTTGGCGAAGGATTCGTTCAGCCAGATGTCATCCCACCAGTCCAGCGTGACCAGATCGCCAAACCATTGGTGCGCCAGCTCATGCGATACCACTACGAACGAGCGCGCCTTGCCCATCGAGTGAACGGTCGTGGGTGCGCCATCGGGCGGTACCAGCACCTGGTCGGCAAATTCGAAGATGGCGCCCCAGTTCTCCATGCCGCCAAAGCCGGCATTCTTGTTGTTGTAGCTGTCGTTGGCGACGATGGTGTCCATCTTGTCGAACGGCAGCGGGATCTGGAAGTAGTTGTAGTAGTGGTTCAGCGCTTCCTTCGTGAACTGCATGCCGGCCACCGCCGAGTGTGCCTCGCCAGGCGGCACCCACCAGCGCAGGCGCATGCTGCTGCCATCGAGCGGGTTGGTGAACTTGTCTTCCAGGATGTCGAACTTGCCGCCGCCGAAGAACAGCAGGTACGCCGGCATCGAAGGCGTCTTGGCAAACGAGACCTGCTGGTAGCCGTCCGGCAGCTTGGTCGCGCCGGTCTGGCGGCCGTTGGCCACGGCCTTCCAGTCGCCCGGGATTTCTGCCGTCACCTCAAAGGTGTTGCGGAAGGCGGGCTCATCCCAGCTCGGGAACCATTCACGCGCAAAGTTGGATTCGCCCTGCGTGACGATGGCGTCGGAACTTTCCCCCGTTGCTGCCTGCAGGCCCAGCTTGAAGATGCCCTCGGCCTTGGTGAAGTTGATCGTGCCCGTCCACTCCATGTGCAGCACGTAGTTGCCGGGCTTGATGTCGCCGGTCGGGTCACGCAGGTCGTAGAAGGCGCCCTGCGACTGCGGAATCGGCACCAGCACGCGCGATGCGCCGCTGCCGGAAGTGGGGGTAAGCGTCAGGCGCGAGGCGTCGAGCTTCAGGTCACGGACGGCCAGCGTGACAGCGCCGGTCTGCTTGGTGACCTTGATCTCCACGTCGGCGCGGCCCGAGAAGCTGTTGAGGTCTGCGCTCGGACGGAACCACAGCTTGTAGTTGACGGGTTTGATGTAGTCCGGCAATTCCACGGGCGGCACGGATGCATCGACGGCAGGTGCCGGTGCATTGGTGTTGCCGGTATTGGCATTGCCCTGCTGCTCCGAACCGTTGGCGCCAAGCTTGCCGCCCGCCGGGCTGAGCGTGTCGTCGCCGCCGCCGCCGCAAGCCGCCAGAATCATCATCGCCGCCGTAGCCTGGGCTACCAGGGCAAGCTTGAACGCGCGGCGCGTGTGACGGTTGCCTGCGCTGCCGGTTGCTGCGCCATTGGCATATGTCGCGGCCGTACGACGGGTGGTGGTCGAATCCCGCATTGCCTTTCTCCTCAGATGGAAACGAATCGGCAGCCCAGGGCTCGAAAAGATTGGGGGGGAAGGACCGCCGAATCAGGACAGGAATAACCCCGCAGTCGCAGGACATAAAACGACGACATGGCGTGACAGTGTCGTCACAGCCCTGCTCAGGGATGCACGGATTCTGGAGGAAAAGTTCTCTGAATCGAGACGAAGTTTTTTAATTCACACGCGGCAAAGAATTGCCCGGTTTCTTGTAGATTTTGACCCGGAAAGACTCGCGCCGGTGGCTCAAACCGGGTGCTGCGCGTGAGTTTTGCAAAGCGCATTGAAAAATAGAAATGCAGCACGCGATTCTTGAATGTTTCGTAAAAATTCGGAGGCGATTTATTACAACATTAGATAAAGAAAAACTGTACACGCAGCGCCCGTCGATAATGCGGAATAAAAACGCGCTGAATATAGTCTGACGATTTGCTGACGACGGTTGGAGGCCGGAGCCGAGGCAGGGGTAATTCTTCCGGATGAGGCAAGCATTGCGCGCGACAGTGTGCAAAGCCTGTACGCTCGCAACGTTGGTTAACTTGTTCTCTCGTTGAGCGTTTCATGCAATCCGCGTCCGATAGCGTCAGCAGCCCGGCTGCCGTCGGGGTCGACCTGATCGACTTCTTCGATGTCACTCCCACCTCGCTCTGGCTGGAGGATTACAGCGATCTCCATCGCTTGTTCGCCAAGTGGCGAGAAGCCGGGGTGACCGACCTGCAGCGCTTTCTGGAAGAGGACGTATCGCGCGTGGCGGCGTGTTCTGCCTGTATCAAGGTGCTGCGTGTGAACCAGCGCACGCTGTCGATGTACGCCGCCCCGGACGCCGCGACCCTGACCGCCCGTTTGGCCGACGTCCTGCGCGACGACATGCTTGAGGCCCACGTGGGTGAACTGGTGCAGATGTGGTCTGGCGAGCGATCGTTCGAGAGCCGCAGCGTCAACTACACGCTGGACGGCCGTCGCCTCGATATCCTGCTCAAGGGCGTGCTGCTGCCCGACCACGACCAGCCGTGGGACCGCGTGCTCGTGGCCGTAGACGACATCACCGAGCTGGAAGATGCCCGCCGCCGGGTCGCCGCCAGCCAGCTCTATGCGCAGGGCGTGTTCGAGCACGCCCCTGTTTCGCTCTGGGTTGAGAACTTCAGCACCATCAAGACCCTGCTGGATGACGTGCGCATGCAGGGCATCACGGATTTCCGCACCTTTACCGACGTGCACCCCGAGTTTGTCGAGCGCTGCATGCAGGAGATTCAGGTGCTGGACGTCAACGGCTTCACGCTGGAGATGTTCAAGGCGCGCAACCGCAACGATTTGCTCAGTCGCTTGCCCGAAGTGTTTCGCGACGACATGCGCCCGCACTTTCGCGAGCAGTTGATCGACCTGTGGGAGGGCAAGCTCTTCCAGCAGCGCGAGGTGGTCAACTACGCGTTGGACGGCAACCCCCTGAACATCCACCTGCAGTTTTCCGTGTTTCCGGGGCGCGAGCAGGATTGGAACAAGGTGCTGCTGGCGCTGACCGACATCACCGCCCGCAAGAAAGCCGAGTCCTACCTGGAATACCTCGGCAAGCACGACGTTCTGACCAAGCTGAAGAATCGCTCGTTCTACGTGGACGAGGTCAACCGGCTGGAGCGCAAGGGGCCGTTCCCCGTGACGGTCATCATGATCGACCTGAACGATCTGAAGACTGTGAACGACCAACTCGGCCACGCCGCGGGTGATGCACTGCTGCGCCGCGCCGGCGAGGTGCTCGGCAAGGCCGTTGACAAGCCGTCATATGCCGCACGAATCGGCGGCGACGAGTTTGCCGTGCTCATGCCCGGTGCGGACACCCATGCCGGCCTGACGTTGATGGAAAGCCTGCGCAAGCTGGTCGAACTCAACAACCAGTTCTATTCAGGCTCGGCGCTGGGCTTCTCGATGGGCTGCGCGACATGTCACGAGGCGGGCCGCCTGGAAGACGCCCTGCGCGAGGCCGATGCCGCCATGTACGAAGACAAGCGCGTTCAGCACGAGGGCGGCCGGCCGGCGTAGGGCGCGCGTCAGAAACTCCAGGCGATGCCTGCGCGCAACGTGCGCGGCTCGGTGGGGTGGATGTGATGGTCCTGGATGCCGGTCGGTACGCCGTCGGCATCAACGGGTGAGGGCTCCCCCTTCAGGCGCGATGCATAGTAGTAGTCGATGTCGTTCGCGCGCTTGTTGAACACGTTGAGCACTTCCACGAACACGCGCACGTCTTTGCGAATGCGATAACCCGCCTTCAGGTTGACCAGGAACGACGACGCCGAGCGCACGCTGTTGTCTTCAATGAGCGGGCGCGGGCCGAAGTAGCGCAGCCGCGTTCCCAGCGTCCAGCGGCCAACCGCCCAGGACACGCCTGCCGATGCCGTAGTTTGAATGGCTTCGGGAATGTAGTCCCCCACGGCTTCATGGTCCCGGTACCGGGCGCGCGAGAACGCCGCATCGGCATCGATGATGAGATCAGGCCGGGGTGTGTAGTACGCGGCCAGTTCAATGCCCGTGCGCCGGCTCGGGCGGCTGGGCTCGGTGGTGCCGCTGTCGCCCGAAAAGACCAGCTCCGAGCCGATATCCAGCCGCCATAGCGACGCCGAAAGCTGCAGGCCCGGCAGCACGTTGCGCGTGCGCACGCCGGCCTCATACCCCACTGCAGGCACCAGTACGCTCACCTTCTGCACTGGGCCACCCGTGCTCGGGTCGACTGTGGTGGTGGCGCCGCGCACGTCGTTGCTGTGGTATCCGCGTCCCCAGTTGAAGAACACGTCGGTCTGCGTGGTGGGCGACAGGATGACGCTCAGCTTGGGGCTGAGGATGTGATCGTTACCGCGTCCGGAGTTGCTGGCATTGCTGCTGCCTACGTCGTACCAGAACTGGTCGGCACGCAGGCCGGCCACGGTGCGCAGCCAGGGAGTCCACTGCGTGCTGTTGCGCGCGTAGAGTGCTGCGCTGGTTTCGTTCACGGTGTCGCTGCGCACCAGCGCATACGGCGTGCGTGCTTCAGTCTGCGACAGGCTGATCGGGTCCAGCCGGTCATAGCGGACTTGCGTACCGATCTCGGTTTCGCTATCGCGCCCGGCCAGGGTGCCGAACCATGTGCGTGCGGCGTTGGCACCGGCCGTAGTGCGGTTCTCGAACTGCATGAACTGGTCGCCGCGTTCCGGGTTGTTCAGCGCGTAGGTGAAGTTGGAGAACAGCGTGAGCCGGCTCTTGATGACGTAGGCGTTGGCGGTGACGGACCCATCGCCCAGCGGCCGCAACCAATCGGCCGATAGGCTGTAGCGCGATGCTGCACCGCCGTCCGTCGGGTCAATGGCGCCAAAGCGGGAGATCAGCCCCTGGTCGATCGCGCGCTGCGGCACCTGGTCGGTGGATTGCCACGCGTTCTTGTAGGCCATGCCGGTCAAGCGCAAGCGCTCGCCGCCGCCCAGCGGTACGGCGTAGCGCAGCACGCCGTTGAGCTTGTGCACGCCTTCGGGTACCACCCACGGGCCGTTCTCGGTCAGCCATTCCAAGCCGTAGAGCAGGCTGCCCGTTGGCAAATCCGTCGACCCAGCCAGCAGCCCGCGCTTGTAGCCGTGCTCGCCAAGTTCTGCCTGCGCAATGCCGTGCTGCCCATCAGGAAAGCGGTCGATGTAGTCCATGCGTACCGAACCTGCCGCTGAGAAATCGCCTTCCTCCGCAAAGTACGGCCCCTTGCGGTACGCAATACCGTTCAGCAGCTCCGGGATGACGAAGTTCAAATCGGTATAGCCCTGCCCATGCGCGTGCGTGCGCATGTTGACGGGCATGCCCGCCACGGTGGTCGACAGATCCGTGCCGTGGTCCAGGTTGAAGCCGCGCAGGAAGTACTGGTTGGCTTTGCCATCGCCGCTGTGCTGCGTGACGATCAGGCCGGGCACCGTTTCCAGCAGCTCGCCGGGGCGCAGCAGCGGGCGGCTCTCCAGCTGCGCGCGCGACACGTAACCTGTATTGGCCGTGTCGACATCGGTGCGCGTGCCGCTTTGTGGTGCATGTACGACGGTGGCATCCAGCGCCAGGTCGTTCTGCTGTGTGCCGCCCGCCATCACGGCCAGCGGTTGCAGAAGGGCGGTGCCCAACAAGGTGTGCAGCAGGCGCGGCGATCGCAGCCGTGCCGAAAACGTGATTCCCATGCGCCGCATGTCGCGCAGTCTCCCCGGGTGTTGGGTTGTGATGGTTGAAGCGGGTGCCGGGTATGCAAGGCATATGCCGGTCCGCTGTGCTTGTCTGAGGGGTGGCTTATGTGGATACCAGAAGGCGTATCAGAGGTATAGGAACGGTGGCGGCACCGGAAGTGGGGTAGAGCGGAGTCAGAATTCTCAACATAATGGCGCCCGCGCCGGCCGAGTGAAAGGTCTTGACTTGGGCAGGCGCTGCCGTAGGACCGTTTGGCAAGCGGCGCCCACGTGTTCCAACCATGCCGGTGCGGGCGGCGACTTGTGCAGACCGCGCACAAATCCTGTCGCCCAGGTGGTCTGGTCCTGAGCGACGCACGCTGACAGACTGCGCTCCTGACTTTCTCCTCAGGAGCCGCCATGAACTTCCGCCTCTTCCATTTCATCAAAACGCTCGCCACCGGCATGTCGCTCACGGCTGCCGTGGTTGCCAACGCTTCTGCCGCGCAACCCAACCCGCATCCGACCATCCGCGCCATGGCGGGCGTCGGCACGCTGGATCATCTGGACCCGAAGACGACCGCGCTGATCGTGATCGACTTCCAGAAGGAATATTCCACTGGCAAGATGCCGATTCCGGACGGGGCCAAGGCCGCTGAAAATGCCAAGAAGCTGATTGCCTTTGCCGACCAGAACAAGATGCCGGTGTTCCAGGTGCAGCACGTCACCCCCGCCGGCTCTGCCGTGTTTGCCGCGGACGGCGACACCGTGAAGTTCCAGCCCGGCATGGAGCCGCGCGCGAACGACATCCTGGTCAAGAAGGACACCGTGAGCGTGTTTGCCAGCTCCGATATCGACAAGCAGCTGAAGGCTCGCGGCATCAAGACCGTTGTGATTGCCGGCCTGATGACCCACGCTTGCGTGGCCGGTGCCGCGCGTGACGCAGCGCCGCTCGGCTACAACGTCGTGGTAGCATCCGACGCCTCCGCCACGCGCGATATCACCCGTGCGAATGGCGACAAGATCAACAAGGATGACCTCCACCGCGCTGCACTGGCCGAAGTCGAAGACACGTTCGGCTATGTCATGAAGACGGCGGAGATCGAGCGTCTGCCGCTGCGCTAATCCACTTTCTTGATGCACAAAGCGGGCGCAGGCCCGCCTGCTGCATTCGCGCCTATGGACCAGTTGCTTGCAATGCGCGTGTTTTGCGCCATCGTCGAGGCACAAGGGTTTTCCGCCGCAGCGGAGCGCCTCGACAGCACGCATTCCTCCGTCTCACGGCAACTGAAGAATCTTGAAGCTGCGCTGGGCGTGCAATTGCTCAACCGTACAACGCGGCGCTTTTCGCTGACCGCCGCGGGGCAGCGCTACTACGAAGCCTGCATCGACATCCTCGCGCGTGTGGAGGCCGCCACGCAGGCCATGGCACATGAGCACCAGCGTGTGGCCGGCACATTGCGCGTGAGCGTGCCGCTGGCCATCGGCACCCTGGAGCTTGACGATTGGCTGCCGGCCTTCCAGACGCGTTACCCCGACATCCGCCTCGATTTGTCGTGCAGCGACGAGATGGTCGACCTCGTTGCCGACGGCTTTGACCTTGCGCTGCGGATCAGCCAACCCTTGGGCGACAGCAGCCTCGTCGCGAGAACCCTGGTCGAATCCGATATCGTGTTGGTCGCCTCACCGGTCTATCTGGCCCGGCATGGGTTGCCGGCCACGCCGCACGCACTCGCACAGCACGAGCTGATCGCCTTTTCCGGCTCGCAGACAGCCACCGAGTGGGTGATCGAACCCGCGCGGGGCGAGGCAGTCCACCTCCCGCTGGAAGGGCGCCTCATGACCGATGCCATTACCGCCGCCTATTCGGCCACGCTGGCGGGCGTCGGCATTGCCGCTTTTACGTGGAATACCGTACGACCGGCGCTGGCGCGTGGGCACTTGGTCCATGTTCTGCCGGGCTGCACGCTCGGCAAGCGCTTCTACTACGCACTCTATCCACACACGCGTCATGTGGCCCCCAAGGTGCGGGCCTTTGTCGACTACATGAGCGAGCACTACCGCGCACGCTAGCCGGCACCCGGCTCGCCGCAACCATGCGGAATCAGACCTTTCCGATTCGCCCAGCCACAGCCGGTCGGTACATTCGCACGCGTGTCGAACTGTGACGCGGGGCCGGCCACGGTCGCGGGCGCAACCTGATGCTCCGTTTCGATGCTTCTGCATGTGAAGACGCCGTGCGGTTTGTCCGCCTTGCCAGGCGAATGACGGCCACCGTCCGATTGCCATCCTCGTCGTGATACGAAGGATGAACCCGCGTGCGTTGCGCGGCGCGCACCTTGCGGCCAGAGGGCTGAATCCTGGGGGGGCACCGTGGCCAAGACGGCGAGCAACACCAGCTAACTCCCATCCCACCCATGAAAATTCCCGCCCGCGCCATCCTGTTACTGGCCTGGCTTGCATTGAGCCTGGCGGGCATGGCGCTGATCATCTCGCGCGCCGCTTCAGAGGCACACAACCGCTTTTTCCAGGACTCCAGCATCGCCATCCGGCAACTCGGCCAGCGGGCCGCGCAACACGAGGCGATCCTGGCGACGCTGGGGGCGACACCGCTTTCGGCACCTCCGAGAAACATGTTGGACAGCCTGCGCGAGCGCATGCCACAAGTCACGGCCATCGCCCATTGGACCCCCGGTGCAGGATGGAAAGGGGTGGGCGGCGTCATGCCGACGGCCGCGCCCGCCCATGCCAGCAATGGGAAGTTCGCGCTGGAATTTGATGGTTTGCAGGCGTACTGGGTCGTCGCTGAGCGTGGCTGGGCGGTGCGTGTCGAGCCGTCGCAGATGCTTGACGCGGGTGACTGGCCGGATTCGGTGTCGTCCGCCGCGCTGCGTTTGCGAGATCACACATTCAGGTTGTTGCAACGTGCCCGTTCAGAGGCACAGCCGGGCTGGACGCTCCACCTCGAAAAGCACCTCCCCACGCAACCGCAGGCCTTCGTGCTGGATACCACACGCACCCTGACGCTTGCCGATCTGCCGTGGCTCCCAATCGCGCTCTGGAATGCCGTTGCGGTGCTGATCGCGCTGGGCGCAGCGGGCATGTGGCGGCTGCGGGAAGTCCATCGACGCGAGCACGCGCGGGCCCGTATTGATCGCTTTGGCCGACTGGATACGTTTGGCGAGATGGCCGCTGGCCTCGCGCACGAACTCAACCAACCGTTGACTGCTATCATCACGCACACCCGCGCTGCCGAACGCATGCTCGACATGCCGGCCGAGCGGGACAGCGTGCGCCGGGCGCTGCAGACCAGTGTCGCGCAGGCCAAGCGGGCGGCAGCCATTCTGGATCGGCTGCGCGCTGGCGTCGCATCCACGCAGGCGGGAAAACGCAGCGCCATCGACACCGATGCGTTGATGGGCACGCTGCTGTTCCTGTTTCGCGATGAACTGGCGCGCGACAACATCCACCTCGTGTGGAACAACACCGCACCGCGCGCGCAACCACTCGGCGAGCAGGTCGCCGTGGAGCAGATTCTGTACAACCTGATCCGCAATGCGCGCGATGCCCTTGCGGCCACGGTGCGCAATGGCACGCGCGGCGAGATTCGCGTCAGTGGCGGCGCTGTCGGGCAGCGTTACCGCTTCAGCGTTGTCGACAACGGCCCGGGTGTGCCCGCGGATGTGGCACCGCGCCTGTTCGAACCCTTCTTCACGACCCGCTCCGGCGGGCTGGGCCTTGGCCTGCCGCTGTGCGACACGCTTGCGCAGCGCCTGGACGGCGCCCTGACCCTGCAGAACTTGCCATCCGGCGGTGCCGAGGCGGTACTGACACTTCCACTCGCAGATGCGTCCCCATGAAAGCCACCCCCAACACGCAGATCGAGACATCCGTCGTCGCCATCGTTGACGACGACGCGGCCGTGCGTGAAGGCCTTGCACTGCTGCTGCGCACGGTCGGCCTGCAGACCCGTTGCTACCCTGATGCCAACGCCTTCCTGGCGGATGCGGGCGATAGCGTGCTCGGCTGCGCGCTGTTCGACATTCGCATGCCGGGCATGAGCGGTCTCGATCTGCTGGATCAAGTGAGCGGCCGCTACGACTTGCCGATCGTCGTCATGAGCGGCCACGGCAACATCGATTCTTGCCGCCGCGCATTCAAAGGCGGCGCGCTCGATTTTTTGCGCAAGCCTGTTGATGACGACGAATTGATCGGCGTGGTCCAGCAGGCGATCCGCACGCGACGCCGGCAAAGCGATAGCCACGACGCCCAGCAGGTACGGGCCGAGCGCATTGCGACATTGAGCATGCGCGAGAGAGAGGTATTCAACGGCATCGTGAATGGCCTGAGCAACAAGGAGATTGCCCGTCATCTTGGCGGCCTGTCGCCACGCACCGTGGAGACCTATCGTGCCAATGTGTTCGACAAGCTGCAGACGCGTTCCGTGGTTGAGCTTGTGCGTACCTACGCCATGGGGCAGGACGCGGCCGCTGCACGGTAAGGGCCAGCGTCGTCCTCGCGCGACCACCAGGTTGCAGGAAGGCACACAGTTCTCAATGCAAATTAGGCCGATTCCGATGGCCTGTTACCCCCGTCGTTCCTAACATGCGCCAACACGTCAGGCAGTGTGCTGACAGCGTCCAGATATCAGACAAATCTCATTCGCTATGAGGGCTGTCATCAATAAGCTTGTGTCTGTTGATCGCTGCCTATCACACAGTTTGTCGTGGGGCTGTGAACACAGGTCTCATCGCGTTGATGAGTAAACATGTTTATTTATAAGTAGGAAATCATTCTCATGAAGAGCATCAAGTTTGCTTCCGCCATCGCACTGGCCGCAGGCGTTCTGGTGATGGGTAACGCTCAAGCTCAAGCTGCCAACGGCGGCACGATCCGTGTCACCGGTTCCGTGACCGACGCAACCTGCACGATCACCGGCGGTCCTGGCACCGACGGTGGCACGGGTAACGTTGGCGTGGCGCTGGATCCGGTTGCTGCAACCGCCCTGCAAAACCCTGGCGACCACGCCAACCACAAGCCATTCACCCTGATCATCGGCGGCCCGGGCCAAGGCTCGTGCGTCAACGGCAAGGTTGCCAAGCTGTCGTTCAACGTTGCCAGCCCGCGTATCGACGCCGCTACCGGCACGCTGACCAACGCACTGGCGGATCAGGCTACCAACACCAACATCCAGATGACGAACGGCACCGCTGCTGGTGTGCTCAATCTGGCCAGCCCGGCGACTGTTGTCGATAGCCCGGCAATCGCCAACAACACGTCCGAAATCAAGCTGGGCGCTCAGTACTACGCCACGGGCGCAGCAACGCCTGGTCTGGTTGACACCAGCGTGCAATACGGCGTGACTTACAACTAAGTCGCCGCTGTAAAGGTACCGGTGTTGCATGCAACACCGGTGCTGTTATCAACGAATCGAGGTGCCAAAGATGAACAATGTGTTGCGTAATGTTGTAGCCAGTGTGGCGGTTGTGGCTGGGTTGTTCGCGGCGCGCGCTGACGCTACCGTTGTCATTGGTGGTACGCGCATCGTCTACCCTGCCGATGAAAAAGAAGTCACGGTCAAACTGAGCAACGAGGCCAAGATCCCCGCACTGGTTCAGGTTTGGCTGGATGACGGCGACGAAAAATCAACACCTGATTCGGCCAAGGTTCCATTTACGGTGACACCGCCCATCTTCCGCATGGACGGAGGAAAAGGGCAGGCTGTGCGCCTGGTGTACACCGGAGAACCACTGCCGACAGATAAGGAATCGCTGTTTTGGGTGAACGTATTGGAAGTTCCGCCCAAGGCAGATAACAAGGACGGACGCAACAGGCTACAGTTTGCATTCCGTACGCGTATCAAGCTGTTTTTCCGCCCTGTCAAGCTGGCAGGTGACGTTGACCAGGCTGCAGACAAGCTCAGCTGGAAGCTGATGCCCGCTGAGGCAGGTAAAGAACTGGCGCTGCAGGTGACCAATCCCACGCCATACCATGTCAACTTTGCGCGGGTTGGCATTGATGCCGACGGTAAAACCATGGAGGGCGACGGCGGCATGGTGGCGCCTGGGCAGAGCACGGTGCTTCCGCTCAAGGGCGTAACGCATACCCCATCCGGCGAAATCAAGGCCGATTTCACGGTCATTACTGACTACGGCTCGCTGGTCCAGAAGCAAGCACCGCTCACACGCTGATCGTTTCTCGGTAGTCATCGAGGGGGCCGCTTCTGACGAGGCGGTTACGCCGGTAGCTGTTTCCGCGTGTCGGGCAGCAACAAACGCCGGCAATTCCCCCAACATTTCCCCCAAAGTTTTATGGCTCAAGCCGCCTCTGATGAGGCGGTAAGGCCGCCTGCTGCTTTTTATCTGGAGAAGGTAAGAATGTTGTCTCGTGACGCCATGACAAAACATGCGCGAGCGTTGGGCCTGCCGCGTGGCTACGTGCTGTCTGCGATGATCGCTGCGGCACTGGCACCGAAGGCCTATGCCGAGCCAACAGAGACCGACGCGGCTCCCGCAGCCTCGGGCACCGTGACGTTCGACCCTGACTTCTTTCCAAAGGGGACAACCAGCCAGGTCGACATCTCTCGCTTCGAGAAGAGCGGCTACATCACGCCCGGTACCTATCGTGCCGACGTGGTCCTGAATCAGCAATGGCGCGCCCGTGAAGACGTGACGTTTGCAACGGAGCCCGGATCGCAGGAAACGCAGCTGTGCCTCGACGCGCAATCGCTGTCGCGTTACGGCGTAGACGTCTGGAAAGTCGCAATGGCGGCGGCAGAAGGTAAGGCCGAGCGGCTGCCGGAAGGGCGTTTTTGCGCCCCCCTGAGTCGCTATATTCCCGATGCGACCGTGAGCTTCGATATGGGCAGCCAGGAGTTGACGCTCACGGTTCCCCAGATCTACGAGCAACGCAATGCCCGCGGCTATGTCGACCCATCGCAATGGGATGCCGGCACGACGGCCGCAACCGTCAGCTACAACGCAAACGCCTACACGAACAATGGCGGCACCAACTATTCCAGCGGGTACCTGGGGCTCAATGCCGCCCTGCACAAAGGGTCTTGGCATGTCTATCACCAGGGCGCGCTGAATGTATCGTCTCAAGGTGGGTCCGGCTACCAATCCGCCGCGACTTACCTTCAACACGACCTGCCGGCATGGCGAGAGCAGCTCACGGCTGGTGACCTGTTTACCTCCGGAGAACTGTTTGACAGCGTGCGCGTGCGTGGCGTGCGGCTGGCGACGGAAGATCGCATGCTGCCGCAGTCGCAGCGTGGCTTTGCCCCGGTTGTGCGCGGCGTTGCCGAGACCAACGCGCGCGTGGTGGTTCGCCAGAATGGGTACCTGATCTACGAGACCAATGCGGCCCCGGGGCCGTTCGTGATTGACGACCTGTACCCCACCGGGTACGGCGGTGATTTTCATGTAGAAGTGATCGAGGCCGATGGGCGCGTCAAGCGCTTCGTCGTCCCGTTCTCAACGGTGACCCAGTTGCTCCGTCCGGGCATCGACCGGTGGAGCGCCACCGTCGGTAAAGTCAACGGGTTGAACCTGCAGGACGCGCCCAATATTCTGCAGGGTACGTACCAGCGCGGCCTCTCGAACATCCTGACGGCCTACGGTGGTGTCACGTTGGCCTCGGGTTATCGTTCGGTGCTCGCGGGTAGTGCCGTGAACACCGATGTTGGTGCGTTCTCGCTGGACGTCACGCAGGCGCATCAGTCGGTGTCGGGGCAGCCTTCGTCCGATGGCGTCTCGGTGCGCGTGGGTTACAACAAGAACATTGTCAATACCGGCACGAACCTGGCAGTCGCGGCCTATCGCTATTCCACCAGCGGATTCGTGGGGTTGAGCGATATGGTTGCCGTTCGTGACGCAGCGGCACGTGGCTTGCCGACGGATACCGTGCTGCGTCAGCGCAGCCGTGTCGACTTGAACCTCGCCCAGTCTCTGGGCGATAAGGCGGGCTCGCTCAACGTGTCGGCCTCCATGCGCAACTACTGGGCGGGTGGCGGCAGTCAGTTGGACTACACCATTGGATATTCAAACCGGTGGCGTAACCTGACCTACAGCATTACCGCGCAACGTACGCGTGAGTCGATTGCCAACGTGGGGCGTTGGGGCGATTTCAACCAGATTCCCGGTGCGATTGACTCGCCCTCGCCAACGATCGATTCCCGCTGGGATACGCGGCTCTTCTTTACCGTGAGCATCCCGCTCGGCTCCAAGCCGACTTCGCCAACACTCTCGGGCACCTACAACCAGTCGCATCGAGACGGCAACAGCAGCCAGGTCAGCCTGTCTGGCAACGCCGGTGAAGACCAGCGCATCGGCTACGGTTTGACCGCGGGCCGCAACGACGGCAGCTCGGCATTGAGCGCCAATACCCGATACAACGGCGCCTACGGCCAGGTCGGGGCCAACTACAGCCAAGGCAACGGGTATCGCCAGGTTGGCGTTGGTGCGTCGGGTGGTCTCGTTGTCCACGGTGGTGGCGTGACGTTCGCCCCGACGCTGGGTGACACCATTGGTTTGGTGTATGCCCCCGATGCTGCCGGGGCGCGTGTGCAAAACGGCCAGGGCGCCGTTGTCGACCGTAAAGGCTACGCCGTTGTCTCGAACCTGAATCCGTACGAGCTCAATACGATCACGCTTGACCCCAAGGGGATGGCCGCTGGTGCGGAATTGAAGTCAACCACGGTGAGCGTCGCGCCGCGCGCGGGCTCGGTGGTCAAGCTGACGTATGAGACCAAGGCCGGACGTGCCGTGATTATCGACAGCCAGAAGCCAGACGGGCAGCCGCTGCCTTTCGGTGCGGAAGTGGTGGACGATCAAGGTACGAACGTTGGCGTGGTCGGGCAGGCCAGTCGCGTGATCGCCACAGGCTTGCTGGCTTCGGGGGCACTGACGGTGCGTTGGGGCGAAGGGGCGGAAAACAGCTGTCGAATCAACGTGACACTGCCAGACAAGCCGGCAGCGAGCGGGTTTGAGCGCTTTGATGCGGTTTGCGAGCCTGCTGCTCCCGTGGTGCAGCCAGTGAATCTTTCCAAGGCCTTCAGTCAGGCACCGCAGCCCCATGGCGCGATGCTGACAAAGGCACGTTTCTCTTCCATGCGGTCGACGCCGTCACCGCGCACTGAAATGCAGGGCTAACCATGCGACAAAGCTATTCGTCGATCCGTACGTTGTGGCTCCGATTGGCGGTGTTGGCGCTGTGCGGCGGCGCGTCTTCGGCCGCCTTGGCGCAGTCCGCCGTGAGTGTGACCGGGAGTTTGACTGCGGGAACGTGCCAATGGGGCATCGATGGTCCCGACCACGCTGTCCTCTTGGATCCGATCAACGTTTCCCAACTCAGGCAGGGGCAGGTGGCCGGGCTCAAGACCTTCAGCCTTTCTCTAACCAACTGCGCCGTCCGGATGGTCAGCGCAACGTTCACCTTTTCAGGAACGCCCGACGCCACCGATAGATTGCGCTACCACAACCTTGGTAATGCACCCGGCGTGGCCATCGAGCTGCAATCGAGCGATGGCAGAACGATCGGTGCCGATGGCACCAACAACCAACGGACAGCCACCGTCACAGGCGATCAGATAACGCTCCCCCTGCGGGCGGGTTATTGGCAGGTTGGAGAGCGCGCTTCAAGTGGCTCCGTCGAATCCAATATCACATTTGCGATCCAGTACAACTAGGAAGGGCGGCTAGGGAAGCACGCGTGCGGGCGATTTGTGTCGCCCCTTCGTTTCAGCGGTTCGGATGCGCCGGCGTTGGCCTTCAACGCCGGCGCTTGTCTTTTTGGGTGCGCCTTGTGCTTCCGATCATGGTGTGGCGCGTCGTGGCGCTACACAGGCGCAACTCGCTGGCATCTGCGCAGCGGGTTGCTTGCTTTAGGCTCACGTAAGATAGCGCGCAATATCTCGCGCCGCTAAAGGGTCGCCACGCCATGCCTAACGCCCAATCGTCCACCGTGCTCTCGGCCATGCGCCGCTTTCGGCGTTCTGCGCTGTTTGGCGGCGGCATCGTCCTCACTGTCATGGCGCTGCTCACGTTCGGCATTGCGGTGGCGTCCATCATTCGTGCACACATTGACGGCGAACGTCGCAACTTGCAGGTCGAGGGCGAGCGCATGGCCAGTGAGGTCATGAAGGCAGAGGCCATTGTGCGCAGCACGGTCTACCTGGCAGAGCTGGTGTGGAACCAACGTGCAACCACCTCAACCGATGAAGCTGCACGTTTTCGTGCCGGCGGGGGGCAGTTGGTGCAGCAACACAGCGGTGGGCTGCATGCTGTTTTGTTCGCCAGTATCACGCCGCAAACGCCTGTGCCCGAGCTTGACCGACTGATCGCCATGACAAACGGCGTGTCGCGCACACTGGCCGCCACCGCCAGCATTCAGGGCTACCGGCTCAGCACCTACTTCTATACGCCGTCGAACGACTTCATTGCGGTGTCGCCGTTTCCCTGGCCGGATCAGGCAAGGCTCGACACGGCAACGGCAAACCGCCAGGCACTCTTTGGGGCGCTGACGCAAGACGCCGATGGGCCGATCGCGCCCGCCACCTTGCACGACCCCGGCACCGGCCTGCACACCGTGCGCTGGCTCACGCCGTATCGCAACCCGCTGACAGGGGTAATGTCGACCCGCATGTCGATCTATGGGTTGGATGATCGTGGCAAGCCCTTTGCCGTGTTTGTGTGCGAGATCCCGACATCTGCCGTGCTGGGCCGGCTTTCGACGCAGCGATTCCACGGCACGTTCGTGGTGCTCAGCCGCAACGGAACCCCCATCACGACCAGCAACGGCGACGATCCACGCCCGGATGTACTGGCCGCCGTGCGCGAGACCGCTGCCGCGAAAGCGATGACCTTGCAGCGCGCAAGCAACGGCATCTTCACGATCAGCTCACCGCCTGGGCTGGCGGGAGGCCGGATCGTGTATGCCATTACCCTGCAGGATGTGTTGGCCGGCATCTGGCCGCAGATCCGCGCCACGACCCTGCTCACGGCGGGGTTGATCGCCGCGCTGTGGGGCCTGCTGTGGTGGTTCAACCGCCGTGTGTTCGTGCCGATGCTTGAACGCTCCGAGAGCGTGGTCGAAACCGAGCGCCTGAACCGGATGTTGGTTGAGTTGGCGCCGATCGGCCTGGGTGTGATCGACGCCCGTACCGGCGAGCCCATGCTGAGCAGCCCCGTCATGGACGAGGTGGCCAGCAAGACCATCGCCCACGCACCCTCCCTGTCCGCGGAGATTGCACAGCGCTATGCCCAGCGTGGCGGCGCGGGCGTGGTGCGAGACGACGACCTGGCCTTCACCACAACAGATGGTGGCCACGTCGACCTGGCCGTCAGCCTGGCGCCCGCGCGCTATCGCAACACCAACGTGCTGGTGACCGCCTTTACCGACGTCACCGACAAGAAGCGCACCGAGCTGGCATTGCGAGAGGCCAAGCAGGCGGCGGACAACGCCAACCGCGCCAAGTCCGTTTTCCTGGCAACGATGAGCCACGAAATCCGCACGCCGCTCAACGCGATTCTCGGCAACCTGGAACTGGTTGGCCGCATGCCATTGCAGCCCGCCGTGAGCGACCGGCTGCAGACCGTCGCCGCGTCGTCGAACGCGCTGCTGGGCATCATCAACGACGTGCTGGATTTCTCGAAGATCGAAGCCGGGCAGTTGTCGATTGAATCCATCCCGTTTGACCCGGTGGCAGTGGTGCGCGAGGTTGCGGCCATCTTCGCGCCCATTGCGCAGGAAAAGGGCCTGCAGTTCGACTGCGTGATTGACGACAGCGTCACGCCCGCGTACTTGGGCGACCCGACGCGCGTGCGCCAGATTGCCTCCAACCTGCTCAGCAACGCCATCAAGTTCACTGACAAGGGCGCGGTGCGGATCGAGCTGCGCGCCAATGACAAAGCCGCAGGCAAGACCGGTATCACCATTGGCGTGATCGACAGCGGCATCGGCATCAACGCCGAGCAGCAAGCGCGCCTGTTCGAGCCCTTCGTGCAAGCGGATTCCACCATCACGCGCCGGTTTGGTGGCAGCGGCCTCGGGCTTGCGCTGTGCCGCCGGTTGGTGGATGCGATGGGCGGCACCATTGCGCTGGAAAGCACGCCCGGAGTGGGCAGCCGGTTTGCCGTCACCCTGCCGTTTGCCACTACCGCCACTGCCGCCACCGCTGCTGACGCCGGTGCCGAAGCCGGCAACGATGCAGCGCCCGCGGCAAGCACCGACAGCCTGCCGGCCAACGTACGGGTATTGGCCGTTGACGACCAGGCTGCCAACCGTGAACTGATCCGCATGCAAATGGAAGCGCTCGGCTACCGCGTTGACATGGCCGATAGCGGTGGCCATGCATTGCGCCGTTTTGTCGAGCAGCCCTATGACATCGTGGTGACCGACCTCAACATGCCCGGCATGGACGGCTATGGGCTGGCGCGTTGTCTGCGTGCGCAGGGCGCGAAGATACCGATCATCGCCCTGACCGCCCATGCTGAAGTGGAAGAGCACCGCCGCTGCATGCGAGAGGGTATCGATGCTGTGCTCGTCAAACCGGTGCTGCTCAACACGCTTGACGCCACGCTGCGCCGCATGCTGCGCACCAGGGCGGTCGCGGCTCAGGCGCCCAAGACAGCACCGCGTGCCGGCATTGGTGAAGGGCGCTTGCCGGACGCCGTCCTTACCGCGCTCACCCGGTCAACGCAGGAGCAACTCACCGCCCTGCGCGTGGCGCTTTCGGCCGACGATCGCAACGCCGTGCTGCGTGACCTGCACGCGATGAAAGGCACGTACGCGATGATTCACGAACCGGCGGTTTCCGATGCCTGCGCAGAGATGGAGCAGCAGGCCCAGCGCGGTGACGACCTGATCGCCCTCCAGCCCGCGCTGGAAAAGCTCGCCGCGCTGACACAAGACGTACTCACAATGCGCAGCGTATAAGCACGGCTGGGTGGGGGTGGCTCAAACGTTGGCGGGCGAGGGCGGCAGCGCCGCGCGGCCCGCTTCCCTCGCTTCCCCGCCCGCTTGATGCATGCGACGCGCCGTTACGAATCGCCCAAAGGCCCGTCGACTGAGCCGCGCGATACCGCCGGAATGATCCCCGTCTCCATGCCATAACGCACCAGATCCACATCGCGCGCGATATTGAGCTTGCGCATGGCCGTGTTCTTCTGCGTGCTGACCGTCTTCTTGCTGCGATGCAGCTGTGCGGCAATCTCGGTGACTGTCAGCCCCGACACAAACAGCCGCACCACTTCCAGCTCGCGCCCCGACAGCGTTGCCGCATCGCACGTGCCGCGCCGGGGCGGCTTGATGGTGCGCAAGAGCTTCTCGATGGCGGGCGAGGCATAGCGGCCGTTGACAAACGCCGCATGCACTGCCAGCGACAAGTGGCTCATCAAGTCAGACTTGCTCACGATGCAGCGCACCTCCGCCATGAGCGACTGCAGGATCGCGGGGTTTTCAAGCATCGTCAGCACCACGATGCGCACATGCGGATAGCGCTGCCGGATCAACGTGAGCAGCGCCATACCGTCGCCATAGCGGCCACCGGGCATGGCGTAGTCACACACCAGCACGTCGATGGGGGTGCGGTCGAGCAGGTCGATCAGACCCGTCGAATCGCGCGCCAGGCCATCGACCGAAATCGCCATGCTGGCTGCAAATTCATGTTTGACGCCGAAGAGAATGGCCGAATGGTCATCCGCCACCGCAACACGTATCAGGACAGGATTCATGAGGCAGATCGCCAATTGTCGGATCGCCGCAGCGCGTGCGAAGGGACGGGCCTTGAGGAGGGAGCCTCGACTCTATGGCGTGGGGCAGGGCGTGCCTAGCGGAAGCGTCTGAAAACCATGTCAAACGTGGTGCACAAAAAAAGGGCCCCGGTTGCCCGGAGCCCTTCCCTCATGTGAACGTCCACCCGCCGCGCCGGCCTCCCCTCTGGAGGCGGAACATGAACAAGCCCGGAGGCCAGCGCGGTTTCTGTGCGTTCTAGAGCTGGTTGTGCGGCTTACCAGTAGAAGCCACCACCCACCACCGCGCCAACTTCACCGCGGCTGCTGGTGTTCACCGCACCCTTGACAACCCACTTGCCGTCCTTGGTCATGTAAGACGCACCGATGGCCGTGCCGTACTCACTGCCGTACGTGCTGCCCGAGATGGCCATGAACGTGCGGCCCGGCATGGACGACTGCGGCAAGCCTGCCACCGCCATCGCGGCAGCCACACCACCCATTGCATCCTGGCGTGCGCTGTACACGGCGTTGTTCATCTGGCGCACGTTCACCGCATCGGTCGGGGCCGTACCGGCCGCAACGTTGGTGATCTGACGCTCAGCACCGGCCGAACCCACCGACACCGAGTTGTCGCGATCCGTGGTCGAGCCTGCACCCAATGCCACCGAGTTGTTGTGCGTTGCAGACGAACCCTGGCCGATAGCCGTGCCGCTCGAACCCGAAGCGCTCGAACCTTGGCCGATAGCCGTGCCGCCCGAACCCGAAGCGCTCGAACCCTGACCAACGGCGCTGCTGTTGCTACCCGAAGCAGTTGAACCGTTGCCGATGGCCGAGCTGTTGCTGCCCGACGCATCTGCGCCCGCGCCCAGCTGCGTGCTGCCCGTGCCCGAGCCGCTGGAGTCACCGGGGCCCTTACCGCCGCCGCCGGAGCCGCCATCAGCGCCACCGGCTTCGATGGCACCCACGCGGCCGTCCAGGCTGGAGTAATAGCCTTCGAGCTTCTGGTCCAGGTCGAACAACTGGCTACCGTTGACTGCCTGCATGCTGCCCGCAGCGATCAGACCCGGTGCAACGTTGTTCAGGTACGTACCGCCTGTGCCGCCCAACGTCACGTTCTTCAGGTCGATGCCGTCATACACCACCGCAGCCAGCGCACGGCCATCGTTCGGGTCGAACAGGCCCATGGCCCTGAGCTGTGCGATCGAGGCCGCATCGTTGTCGGCCGTGCCGTTGGCAACGCCAGTCAGCCTGCGGTCGCCCGCCGTGCCAGCAAAGTTCACGACGGTGCCATCGGTGTTCTTGCCCACCGTCAGTTCAGCGCCTGCGCCCGCTTGCTGCACCAGCCCGATCGACCCGCTGTTCATGTCGTTGCGGATGTTGGTGATGTCGCCTTCGTTGGTCGTCACGCGGTCATTGAGGTTCGCCACCGCACCGCCCACGGTGCCGACGGTGGTCGTGCCGCCGTGGCCATCACCCACGGTAAAGCTCGGGGCCGAGATCGAACCATCGGGGTTGACTGTCGAGCCCGAGCCGATGACCGAAGCCACGCTGTCAGACACGGTACGCAGTTGCGAACCATTGATCGCTTCCTTGCTGATGGTCGACACCGCACCATCGGCCA
>NZ_CATZLL010000018.1:0-126330 GCF_958415495.1 Ralstonia flaminis
GCTGGAGCTTGACGGGCGGTGGGGCTGGTGTGGGCGGCGTGGATGAGGGTGCGGGCATCGGTTACGCAAATCGCAGAACGACAATTTGCGCACGATCGGCGAGCTACTGCTGAATTGATATCAGCAAAATCTGATTTTCTTAGATGCCCACCTCCCTGTAAGGAGAGAGGCTGTCAATACCAGTGTTCGGTCCGCCACTTTGCATGGTCCGCCACCATCACCTGTTAAACTACGGCCCTTCTTGCAGTTCATGCAGTCCCCGGGGTCCAGTCGCCCCGTCACCTACCTAGGCTTGGCCCACGATTGGCGCACGAACGAATGCGCGGGGCATGCCGGTTCAAGTTTCTCCGTTTCCATGTCGTTTTCCGAACTCGGCTTGTCAGACAAGCTGGTACGCGCCGTGGCCGAACTCGGCTACACCGAACCCACTCCGATTCAACGCCAGGCCATCCCCGCCGTTCTCAAGGGCGGTGACCTGCTCGCCGGTGCACAGACAGGCACCGGCAAGACTGCCGGTTTCACGCTGCCGCTGCTGCATCGCCTCTCTGCCACGCAGCCGAACAAGGTGCAGACGCCCAATGGCATGCGCTTTCCGATCCGCGCGCTGGTGCTCACCCCCACGCGTGAACTCGCCGCGCAGGTGGAAGAGAGCGTGCGCGCCTATGGCAAATACCTGCCGCTGAAGTCGATGGTGATGTTCGGCGGCGTTGGCATCAACCCGCAGATCGATGCGCTCAAGCGCGGCGTCGATATCGTCGTGGCTACGCCGGGCCGTCTGCTGGACCATGTGGGCCAGCGCACCATCGACCTGTCGCACATCGAACTGCTGGTGCTGGACGAAGCCGACCGCATGCTTGACATGGGCTTCATCCACGACATCCGCAAGATCCTCAACATCCTGCCGCCCAAGCGCCAGAACCTGCTGTTCTCGGCCACGTTCTCGGACGATATCCGTGAACTGGCCGATCGCCTGCTCGATAAGCCCGCGCTGATCGAAGTCGCCCGCCGCAACACCACGGCCGAGACCGTTGAGCAACGCATCTACCCGGTAGACCGCGAGCGCAAGCGCGAACTGCTCGCCAAGCTTGTGCGCGACAACGACTGGCATCAGGTGCTGGTCTTCACGCGCACCAAGCACGGCGCAAACCGCCTGGCCGAACAACTCACGCGCGACGGCATTCCGGCGCTGGCAATCCACGGCAACAAGAGCCAGTCGGCACGCACGCGTGCGCTGTCAGAGTTCAAGGCAGGCACGCTGCGCGTGCTGGTCGCCACCGACATCGCCGCGCGCGGCATCGACATCGACCAACTGCCGCATGTGGTCAACTTCGACCTGCCGAACGTGCCGGAAGACTACGTGCACCGCATCGGTCGCACAGGCCGCGCGGGTGCGCAGGGCGAGGCGATCTCGCTGGTCTGCGTGGACGAGCACGGCCTGCTGCGCGACATCGAGCGCCTGATCAAGCGTGAATTGCCGCGCACCGTACTGGAAGGCTTCGAGCCGGACCCGACGATTGCGCCGGAGCCGATTCCGAATGGACGCAACAATGCGCGTGGCGGCCGTCCGGGTGGTGGGCGCGGTCAGCCGCGTCAGGCCAGCGGCAACACTGCGCCGCGCGAGCCGCGCGCTCCGCGTGAGCCCCGCGAACCGCGTCGTGAGTCGAGTGGCAATGGGCAGGCGCAGGGTCAAGGTCAGGGCCAAGGCCAGGGTCGCAATGGTGGCGGTAACCGCCAGCGCCAAGCACAAGGACAAGGCCAGCGCGATGGCCAGGCCGCACCGAAGCTGCAGAATGGTCACCGGGGCAACGGCGGTGGCAACGGCCAATCGCAGTCGCGCGGCCAGCGCCAGGGGCAAGCCCAAGGCAACAACGGGCAGGGTGGTCATCAGCGTCGTTCGTCGAACACGCAAGCCGCACAGCCGGCTCAGAAGGCTGCGCAACCGGCCAAGCAACCGTTCAACGGCCTGTTCGCCAAGGCCGCTGCATTGCTCGGCGGGCGTAAGGCTTAAGGACCACCGGTTCATGCACGACGACGGCCAACCCGCATCCGCTGAAGCCCCGTACGACGGCCTGACGCCCGACAGCATCCTCGATGCACTGGCGCAGGTCGGGCTGATGCCGGACGGCCGCATGTTTGCCCTCAACAGCTACGAAAACCGCGTCTACCAGGTCGGCGTGGAAGACAGCGCGCCGGTGGTGGTCAAGTTCTACCGCCCCGGCCGCTGGAACGACGTGCAGATCGTCGAGGAACACGCCTTTACCGCTGAACTCGCGGCGGCGGAGATTCCGGTGATCGCACCGCTGGAGATCGACGGCCGCACGCTGCATGCGTTCGATCGATGGCATTTTGCGGTTTTCCCGCGCTGCGCCGGCCGCGTGCCCGCCATCGACCGCGAAGACACGCTCGAATGGATGGGCCGTTTCCTCGGCCGCATCCATGCCGTGGGCGCGCAACGTCCGTTCACGGCGCGGCCTGCGCTCGACATCGACACCTTTGGCGTGCAATCGCGCGACTGGCTGCTCGAACACGACTTCATTCCGCCCGATCTGCTGCCCGCCTGGCGCAGCGTGGCCGATGCCGCGCTCGACGGCGTACGCCGCTGCTACGACCGCGCGGGCGATGTGTCTCTGCTGCGTCTGCATGGCGATTGCCACGCCTCCAATGTCCTCTGGATTGAAGAGGGCGACGCCAAGCAAGGCGACCCATTGCGCAGCGCAGGCCCGCACTTCGTCGATTTTGACGACAGCCGTACCGGCCCCGCCGTGCAGGATCTGTGGATGCTGCTCTCGGGCGATCGCGCATCCATGCAATCGCAGCTCGCCAGCGTGCTGGCCGGCTACGAAGACTTCTGTGAATTCGATACGCGCGAGCTGTCTCTGGTGGAAGCACTGCGCACGCTGCGCCTGCTGCACTACAGCGCGTGGCTGGCGCGTCGCTGGAATGACCCGGCGTTTCCTGCCGCGTTTCCGTGGTTCAACACGCAACGCTACTGGCAGGACCGAGTCTTGGAATTGCGCGAGCAGATCGCGCTGTTGGACGAACCGCCGCTCTGGTGAAACCGAGCGGCGGTTTTTCTTTGGTGTCGCGCTAAGGCTTAGGCAAACTTGCCGGCCTGGAAATCACGCACGGCCTGGAAGATCTCTTCCTGCGTGTTCATTACAAACGGGCCGTACTGCGCGATCGACTCGTTCAGCGGCTTGCCTGCCACTACCAGCACGCGTGCCTCTGCATCACCCGCGCGGATGACCACGCCGTCACTGCCTTCCGTGTTGGCGAGGATGGCCATCTGCTTGTCGTCCACGCGCTGCAGACCGGCGTTGCCCGGTGCTTCAGCATCGCCCACCAGCGCACTGCCGCGAAACACGTAGACGAACGCGTTGTGACCCACCGGCAGCGGCTGCGCGAACGACGCACCCGCCGGCAGCGTGATGTCCAGATACAGCGGCTGCGTTGCTTCACGCGTCATCGCACCCTGCACGCCCTGCGATTCACCGGCGATCACGCGCACGGCCACGCCGTCTTCTGTCGTGAACTCGGGAATCTCGTTCGACGGAATATCGCGGTACCACGGTGTCGTCATCTTGTCGCGCGCGGGCAGGTTCAGCCAGAGCTGGAAGCCTTCCATCACGCCGTCTTCCTGCTCCGGCATCTCCGAGTGCACGACGCCGCTGCCGGCGGTCATCCACTGCACGCCGCCGTGTTGCAGCAGGCCTTCGTGGCCGGCGCTGTCGCGGTGGCGCATGCGGCCCGCGATCATGTACGTCACCGTTTCAAAGCCGCGGTGCGGGTGATCGGGAAAGCCGGCCAGGTAGTCGTTCGGATCATCGCTGCGGAACGCGTCAAGCATCAGGAACGGATCGAGCCGGCGTTGCAGGTTGTTCGTCAGCACGCGCGTGAGCTTCACGCCCGCGCCGTCCGAGGTGGGCCGACCGGTGACGATGCGCTCCACACGACGAGCGCGTTGCACACGAGGTTGCACGAGGGTTTCCATGTGCTTCTCCTGAAATTGGGGATTTGTCATACCCACAATGTAGGGTGGTTGCCCTGTTCGCACTAGTCGGTTATCGTGGGAAAAAATGTTGCTCCTGGCGGGACAATGACAACCATAGGCCGGCGAGCACAACCACAGGAGGAGGAAACCACGTGGATTTGAACCAATTGTCGCTGTTCGTGCGCGTTGTCGAGGCGGGAAGCTTCACTGCCGCTGCCGCACGCCTGGATTTGCCCAAATCGTCCGTCAGCCGAGGCATTGCCGCGCTGGAACAGGATTTGAACGTACGCCTGTTACAGCGCACCACACGCACGCTGCATCTGACCGACGCAGGTCAGAGCCTGTATCAGGTGGCGTCGCATGCACTGGAAGACATTGAGCGGGCGACAACCTGTGCGGGTGAACTGCAGGACACTCCGCGCGGCAAAGTGCGGCTCACGTCTTCCGAAGACGTGGGGCGCCTGCTGGTGGCGCCGGTGGCCGCGCGTTTCATGCAGCAATACCAGGACATCGACCTGGATGTTGTGCTCTCACCGCGCAATGTCGATCTGGTGCAGGAAGGGTTCGACCTTGCCGTGCGTGTTGGCCGGCTGGCCGACAGTTCTCTCGTGGCGCGGCCGTTGGGCGTGCTGCGCATCGGGCTGTTCGCCTCGCCAGAATACCTGCAGCGGCGCGGTGTGCCCCAGACGGTGCAGGAACTGGCCGATCACTGCTGTCTCGACTTCCGCGGCACTGGCCGTGGCGAGACGCAGTGGCGTCTGGTTGGTCCCGACGGCCTCAAGACCGTGGCTGTGCGCGCGCGCCTCAATGCCGACAGCCTCATCTACCTCGAAACGCTCATCGCCTCCGGCACCGGCATTGGCCCGCTGCCCTTGTACGCGAGCGGCATTGCCCGTGCGAATGCGCCGTTGCCGCGCCTCGTGCGCGTGTTGCCCGACTACGCCACCAGCGGTGAGCCGATCAACCTTGTGACGCCATCTGCGCGTTTTGTGCCCAAGCGGGTTCGTCTGTTGATCGACATGCTGACGGAGTCGATCCGGCAGGAGCTGGAGAACGCTGATCCCACCTGAGGCGTCGCCACCGGGCATGGTGGTCCGTTAAATGTTGTGACGAATGATCCGGACACACGCATGGCGCGGCATCATCCGCCCCACGTTTGCCGGACAACTACGTCTACCTCCTTGACGTCACCCCCGTGAAACGTTGCAGTGCGTCCCCCCGGTGTGCTGCAGCGTGTCCGGCATACGCGACCCTTGGGTGTTTCTGATCCCGTCACGTTGTGAGAAACACCGCCGCCCGGACCTCGTTTGTCCGGGCTTTTTTTTTTGTCTGCGTTGCTCATGTTGTCGCTAGCACGTGCCAAGGCGGGCTTGGAAGTGTCTCCACAAATTAGGACTCTTCTCATGGTTCGCGGCACACCTTGCCAACAAAATTGCATGGAAATAACACATGCAACGGATCGCACGAGCACGCGACCGTTCGGGCTGCGTAGGCGCCCGCGCCATCCCGGCACGCATGTGCGCATCTTTCATGGAACCGAACATGCGTATCGCCTTGCTTGAAGACGATCCTTTCCAAAGCGAAGTCATCGTCCAGATCCTCTCCCAGTCCGGCCACGACGTGGTCACCTATACCGACGGCGCCACGCTGCTGCGCATGTTGGGCCGCTCTTCGTACGACATGCTGATCCTCGACTGGCACACGCCGGGTATGCTCGGCATCGATGTGCTGAGCGTTGTGCGCAGCCGCCACAAGGATGTCCTGCCGATCCTGTTCGTGACGGCTGAAGAGAGCGAGAAGGGTCTGGTACGCGCGCTCACGCAGGGCGCGGATGATTACATCACCAAGCCGTTCCGCATTCCTGAGCTGCGCGCGCGCGTTGATGCGCTGCTGCGTCGTGCCTATCCGATTCCGTACGGTCGTCTGCCGTTTGACGTGGGCCCGTTCCACTTCAATCCGCAGCGCCAGCAGGTCACGCTGCACGGCGAGCCCATCACGCTGACGGGCATCGAGTTCCAGCTCGCGCTGCTGCTGTTCTCGAACGTGGGCCGCACGCTTTCGCGTGACCATATCTTCGGGCAGGTGTGGGGACGCAACTCATCGGAGTACACGCGCACGATCGACAGCCATGTCTCACGTATCCGCATGAAACTGAACATCGAGCCGGTGAACGAGGTGCGCCTGGTGGCGGTGTACAAGCACGGCTATCGACTGGACCACCTGAAGCCCGTGGAAGAGGGGGGTGCGCTGGCCGGGATGGCGGACGAGGTCTACGAGTCGTAAGACACGACCGGGCACCGTTGTGCCCATGCAGATGGGGCGACGTCGCGACATGTGGCGTCGCCCTGTTTGTTTCTGCAGCCGCTGGTATGCTCGGCGCTTCCCCATTTGCTGGTCGAGGCCGTCGTGTCGCTGGTCAATCTGAATGCGTTTGCGCAGGCGCTGCCGAAAGCGTGGTCGTCCCGCGTGCTGGAGCGTTTTGGCGGTGGCAACTTCAAGGTGCTGCGCATGGATGGCACGCCATATCCCGATGAAGTGCACGACTATGCCGAGGGCTTGCTGGTGGTCGACGGCGAGCTGCGCCTGCGCATTCATGGCGAGGCGGTGACGGTCTCGCGCGGTGAAGTCTATGTGGTGCCGGCGGGCGTGCCGCACAGCGTGGACGCCGGCAGTGCCGGCACGCTGGTCATCCTCGACGTGTAAGCGGAATTTTGCGGACTATGCGCGTGCCTCGGCCAGTTGCTTGATGCGCTTGAGCATCATGCGGCGGATCAACCCACTCGGGATGCGGATGAGTAACCAGTAGGGCGTGAAGCGGCGGCGCGAGGCGTCGTCCGGGCAATGCACGCAGGTGCGGGTGGTGAGCAGCGTGCCGCCTGCGCCGTCTGGCTGGGTCACGAACGTCATCACCAGCTTGAGCACGCCGGCTGCGGAGAACGAGCGGAATTCGCTCGCCTGCACATCAATGAGCCCACCGGCGGGCTCCCAGAACTTGCCGACCAGACCAAGCGCGCGTTCACGATCGCCATCTCGGCCCAGCTCGATGAAGTCATGCAACCCGAACCCTGCGTCGACGCGGCGGTCGCTGTGCTTGCCTGCCAGCGCGGCAAGGCGCGCCGGCACCGCGCGCAGATGCAGGAACAGCTGCGCCAGCGGAAAATCGCTGATATCCAATCGAGACACCATATCGAGCACACGCCCGGGAGCGGCATCGATGCGGATCTGATGCTGCTCGCTGAACTGGTACTCAGGCAAAAGGCTGTGCAGCAACGGCATGCTTGTGGATGAGGTCAGGTTCATGCTTGCGTCTCTTCACTTGCAGGTGTGGCGGTGAGGGCTGCATTGCGCGCGGGCGGTTCGGCTAGGCTGCGTTTCATGAGCCATGCCACGCCGGGAATGCGTAGGCCGGTGGTGAACACCATGTCGCGCGCCCAACCGCCGTACTGGGCCTGGAAGCACGGCGTGAGCGCGCGGCTGAGGGTTTGGTAAGCCTGTACGGTACGCAACCGGCGTACGTGATAGACGAGGGCGCCGTCGACGGGGCCGTGCTCCTGCACAGCGGAGGCCAGCGCCAGCGCATCCTGCGCGGCCAACGTGGTCCCCAGGCCGAGCTGCGGGCTCATCGCGTGGGCTGCGTCGCCGATGACGCAGTAGGGTGGCTTGGCCAGCGCGCGTGGCCATGTGTGGCGATAGACGGCGAAGGGCAGGTCGTCGTGCGAGCGGATCTGTTCGATCACGGGGGCGGCTTGCGGCCACAAGCTCAGCACGTGGGCTTTCCACTGGGCGATGTCGCCCTGGCGCCAAGCGTCGACGGTATCGCCACGCAGGCTCCAGAACATCGACAGGCGTGTGCGCGCACCATCTACGTCGGTGGGCAGCAGGCCCATCATTTCGCGCGTGCCGCGAAAGCGTTGCTGCAACACGCGCGCATCCCAGCCTTCGACCCACGCTTGGAACCATAGCGTGCCCCAGCGGTAGGTGCTCGACGGGCCCGCCAGGCCAGCGGGTTCGCGCAGCGAGGAGGCCGCACCGTCGGCAATCACGAACAGGTCGAAGGCCGATTCACCTTGTGCGTGGGTCACGCGTGCCTGCTTGCCGTCACGCCGCAATTGCTGGATGCCGCAGTCGAAGTGGAAGGCTGCACCCGCGCGCAGTGCAGCGTCGTACAGCATGGATGAGAGCGCGTGGCGCGTGACCGCACGGCCCGGTGCGTCGGTGTAGTCGATGTCGAGCAGGCGCCAGCCCCGATGGCTCAGGCCGATCAGGCGGTCGATCGGTGCGCCGATGTGCTCCAGCTCACGGCCCATGCCGAGCGCCTCCAGCGCGCGAATACCCTGCGGCTGGATCAGCAGGCCCGCGCCCATGGCGGTCAGTTGCGGGTGCTTTTCGTAGATGTGGACATCATGTCCCTGGCGGGCAAACGCAATGGCGGCGGCCAGGCCGGCGTTGCCGGCGCCTGCAATGCCGATGGACAGCGGGCGAGGTGCAGTCATGAGTGCGTGGCAGATCGTTTGTTCAGGATGATAACGATACGGCACGCAGGTTAAGGCCGTTCGTGCGGGCAGCGGAGATAATGCGCTGACCCCACCGCCCAACACTCCACCCGGACGTGCCATGCAGATCAAATGGCTGGAAGACTTCAAAGAATTGGCGAAAACGCGCAGCTTCAGCCGTGCCGCCGAGAACCGCAACGTCACGCACCCTGCGTTCGGGCGGCGTATCAAGGCGCTGGAGGAATGGGTGGGCACCGCGCTGGTGGAGCGCAGCGAACACCCCGTCAAGCTCACGCCTGCGGGCCGGTTGTTTCTGGATGCGGCGGCCAATGCGGTCGATGGCTTGAACGATGCGCGCCTGCTGCTGCGTGAGGCGCAATTGCCCGTGGCGCTGAAGATCGGCACGGGGCGTACGCTGGCACGCACCTTTGTCCCCGGCTGGTATGAAACGCTGGCGCGCCAGCGCGGCGTGTTTCCGCTGACGGTCACCACCGGCGGCACGCAGGAGGGCGTGCTGGCGCTGGCCGACGGCACGGTCGACCTGCTGATCGCCTATGCCAGCCCGCAGGCCGATGCGCTGCTCGACCCGCGCAAGTACGACAACTGCCTGCTCGGCAGCGAGACGCTGGTGCCCGTCAGTGCCCCTGACAAGCGCTGCCGAGCACGTTTTACGCTGCCCGGCACCGCCGCTGCGCCGCTGCCGTGGTTGGCCTTTGCGCGCGGGCTGACGTTGCGGCAGATGCTCGACAGCCATCTGGCGGCAGCCGACCGTAAGGCGCATCTGCAGCCTGTGTTCCAGGCCGACTTCTATGAGGCGGTGGAAGAGATGGCCCTGCGCGGGTTCGGCATGGCGTGGCTGCCGTATCGCCTGGCCAAGCCGCATCTGAATGCCGGTGAACTGCGCTCCGCTGGCGATGAGGCCTGGCACATCCACGTCGACATCCGCATGATGCGCGTGCGCAGCAACCAGAGCGCGCTGCTCGATGAGGTGTGGCAACTGGCTGTTGCCAACGCGCAGACCGGGGCAGCCTGAGGCCACGTCACCGCAAAAAGCCCAACCTTGTGCCGAAACGGCACAAGGGCCTCAGGCGCGCCGCCTAGACTCCCCCGCAACCTTCACCCGCCCCGGCTGTTCAACCAGCCAACCGGCGGATCGGCACAGACCACGGGGAGACAACCTTGCCAGCCCATACCCTCAACGCGAGCGGCGCACCCGCGCACGCGGCTACCGACACACATCGACACCCCGCACCCTGGCGCGCCGTGCTGGCCGCCAGCGTCGGCAATGCGCTCGAATACTACGACCTGCTGATCTACGGCTACTTTGCCATCACCATCGGCAAGCTGTTCTTCCCGACGGGCGATGCGTGGAGCTCGCTGTTGCTGTCGGTCGGTACGTTTGGCGTGTCGTTCATCATGCGGCCGCTGGGCTCGATGGTGCTCGGCAGCTATGCCGACCGCGTCGGCCGCAAGGCGGCGCTCACGTGGTCGATCCTGCTGATGATGCTGGGCACCGCGATGATCGCGTTTGCGCCCACGTATGCGTCCATCGGGCTGTGGTCACCCGCTATCGTGATCGTCGCGCGGCTGCTGCAGGGCTTCTCCGCTGGCGGCGAGTTCGGCTCGGCCACGGCCTTCATGATCGAACACGCCAACGGCAAGCGCATGGGCTACAACGCGAGCTGGCAGGCGGCCACGCAGGGCTTGGCGACCTTGCTGGCGGCGGGTTTGAGCGCATGGCTCACGTATGCGTTGACCACCGCGCAGGTGGAGTCGTGGGGCTGGCGCGTGGCGTTCTTGTTCGGTTTGCTGATCGGCCCCATCGGCGTCTACATCCGCCGCCACACGCCGGAGACGCCGGAATTCGTTGCCATGCAGGCAGAGGCGCCGCCAGCGCTGCAGGAGCGCTCACCGCTGCGCGACACGCTCACGCAGGGTCTGCCCGGGCTGCTGCTGGGGGCCGGCGTAGTCGTGGCCGTCACTGCCTTCAATTACGTGCAGAAGGTCTACATGCCGACCTACGCCATCAACCAATTGCACATCGCCACCAGCGCGTCGCTCGTCTGCACGATGATCACCGGCGCCATGCTGATGGTGATGGCGCCCGCGTTCGGCTTGCTGGCGGATCGCTTTGGCAGCATCCGAGTGGTGTCGATCGCGATGGTGGTGATTGCACTGTCGACGTATCCGATGTTCGCCACGCTGGTCGCGCAGCCGACGTTCTGGACGCTGCTGGTCATGCAGGCGATCGTGGGTGTACTGCTGGCGGCCATCCTGGCGCCGCTGCCGGCATTGCTGGCCGACATCTTCCCGACGCGCACACGCGGCACGGGTCTGGCGTTGAGCTATAACTTGTCGGTGACGATCTTCGGCGGGTTCTCGCCGCTCATCGTCACGTGGCTGATCGGTGTCACGCACATCAAGACGTCGCCGAGCTTCTACGTGTTTGCGACCACGCTCATCAGCCTGGCCTCGCTGTGGATGCTGCGCGGCCGTGCGCGGGCATGCTGAACCTGAACTGATTTTTCGTTCCCGTCTCTACCCAAGGATTTCGCATGATGACCCTGGAGGCGCTGCGCGCCACGCTGCCTGTGTACCCGATCGAGCTGCAGAAGCCCGACATTCGCCCCTGGAAGACCGGCACGCATGGCGTGGACTACGTACACACGTTCGACAGCGGTGTGCCTGGTCCGCACGTCATGATCAACGCGCTCACGCACGGCAACGAACTGTGCGGTGCGATTGCGGTGGATGCGCTGCTGGCCGCCGGTGTGCGTCCGGCGCGTGGCCAGCTCACGCTGTCGTTTGCCAATGTCGAGGCGTATGAACGCTTCGATATCAACGACCCTGACGCCACGCGCTTCATCGACGAAGACCTGAACCGCGTGTGGTCCGCCGACAAGCTCGACGGCCCCGGTAACACGCTGGAACTGTGCCGCGCACGCGAGTTGTGTCCCGTGATCGACACGGTCGATTACCTGCTCGACATCCACTCGATGCACGAGAAAGCCGAGCCGCTGATGCTGACCGGCCCGCTGGAGAAGGGTGTCGCATTCGGCCGCCAGGTTGGCGCGCCTTCACACCTGATGATCGACGCAGGCCACGCCGCTGGCCGACGCCTGCGCGACTACGCCGGTTTTGGCGATGCAGGCAGTGCGAAGAACGCGCTGCTCATCGAATGCGGCCAGCACTTCGAGCGCGTGAGCCGCGATGTGGCGCTGGATGCGTGCGCGCGCTTCCTGGTGGCGCTGGGCACGGTCGACGCATCGGTCGTGTCGGCGTGGCTGGGGATTGCACCCGCGCTGCAGGTGCGATGCATTCGCGTGACGGACCCGGTGGTCGCCAAGTCCACGGCCTTTCGGTTTGCGCACGACTATCGCGGTATGGAGACTATCGCCCGCGCCGGCACCGTCATCGCCACCGATGGTGATGCGCAGATCGTCACGCCGTACGACAACTGCGTGCTGCTGCAGCCATCGTTGCGGCACCTGGCACCTGGCGTGACCGTGGTTCGGCTGGGGCGCCCGGAAGGCGCCGCCTGAATCGACTCAGTTGCCACTGCGTGCCAGCGATCGGAAGACCAGGCTGCCTGAGCCGAGCGCGATGAGCGCCAGCGTCACGGCAAAGGCAGTGGCACCGGTTGCCAGACCAAACGCATCGATTGCGTAGCCGGTCATCACGGGCAACAACCCCGCAGGCATATAACCACCGAGGTTCATGACAGCATTGGCTTCGGCCCGGCGCGTGTCCAGCACGTGCAGGCTGATGAGCGTCAATCCGCCGAGCTGGCCGAGCCCTTGTCCCGCCCCCGCCAACAGCGCAGCGATGACCAGAAGGGGTGCCGATGACGCATGCACCGCTGCGCACAGCGCGCCCATCGACAGCGTGGTCGCGGCCGTGCCTGCCAGGAACAATGTCCGCACCGAATGACGCCGCGCGGCAAACTGGACGCCGGTTGCGGTCAGGAACATCGCGCATGCCATGCCGCCGGCCACCAGCGGGCTGCGCACGTCAAGCAGGCGCGCCAGCAGGGATGGCCCCAGTGCGAGCACGAACGACGTCGCCGTAATGCCGGGGCCAAAGACACCGATGCCGCTGGCGACATGGCGGCGGTTCTGCGCGGGAACCGACGGCAGATGCAGCGGGGCAGTCTCACTGTCATGCGGCTTGGCTGGCCGGGCCAGCGGCAACCGCCATGCAATCACGAAGACGCTGAGCAGTACCACGGCCTCGAAGCCGAACACGGTCATGACCGGATGCGCGAGCACTTGTCCGGCGCCGCCGGCCAGCAGCGGCCCGAGGCCAGCGCCGAGCACCATTGCCACCGAAGCCAGCAGCGCGGCATCACGCTTGCGTGCGCTGCCGCCCAGGTCTGCCACCGACGCCATCCCCGCCGACACGATGACACCCACTGCAATGCCGGTCAGCAACCGGGCCACGGCAAGCATGGCGGTGGACGATGCGCAAGCAAACAACCCGCACGCGACCAACGCGGCTGCAATGCCCGGTAGCAGCACTGGCTTGCGCCCGTAGCGGTCGGACAACTGACCGGCCACCAGCAGCGTGCCCAGCAGCCCGGCGATGTACAACGCAAAGATGACGGTCAGGGTGCCGGACGAAAAGCCCAGCGTGCGCTGCCAGACCACATAGAGCGGCGTTGGCGAGTTGGACAGCATGAATACAGCGGTGACCATCCCGGCGGCACGCCACATGTCGGTGGTAATGCGGGCGGGTGTGCCGCAGGAGGGAACTGCAATGGAGGAAGACGACACGATACGGGTCCTTGTACGAGTTTTCTCGAACTATATGTTAGTTCGAGAAAATTCGTACAAGTGATACAGTGGCACGGATGAAACGCACCTCTTTGCCCAAGGCAGCCGCTGAGTCGGCTGACCTTCCTGAGCCGTTGCCAGAACCGGCCCTGGAAGATCTACAGTTGGACGCCATCTTTGGCGCGCTGGCGGACCCATTGCGCCTGACCATCGTGCGCAAGCTGATGCTGGAATCCGAGGCGTACGACCACCCGTGCGGCTGGTTCGGCTTCGATCGGCCGAAATCGTCGCTGACCCACCATTTCAAGGCGTTGCGAGAGGCCGGCGTGCTGCGCCAGCGGCAATACGGGCTGGAGCGACGCAGCCGCGTGCGCACCGAGGATCTTGACGCCAGGTTTCCCGGCCTGCTGCAACTGGTACTTGCGTGGGAGCCGTCCGACGCATAGAGGTGGACAGCCCCGGTGGGGTGCTTGAGGCGGGGCTGCTAGCGTGCCGCCATGGCCTGCAACGTGCCGAGCAGCACCTGCCGGCAGTTGCGCACCATCTTCTCTTCCGGATCTCGGTACCCGGTCAGCAGCCAGGCTGCGCCCACATTGGTCATGGCGCCCACGAGCGCGAGGCCGAGGATCCGGTGGTCCGCGCGCAGGTCGGCGTTGTCGGTGCCGAGCGGCTGCACATTCGCCATGATCTGTTTGCCGAACTCCATCAGGTTGCGCTGGTAGGTCGCGTCGGTCTCCGGGCTCACACCCATCACCTCGAGCAGAAGCACGCGCGCCGCGCACGGGTCACGCAAGAAGGTGAAGAACGCGTGCAGGCCGGCGTCGACGCGCGCTTCCAGCGTGCCGTCCACGGCAGCCGTGGCTTGTGACACCTGCGCGCGCAGGCCTTCGGCATGTTGCTGATAGGTTGCGCGCAGCAGCGCTTCCGTGCTGTCGAACGCTGCATAGAAGTAACGATCGTTCAGCTTCGCCTCCTGGCAGATCGCCCGGACCGTCGCTTTGCGGAAGCCCACCGTGCCGAAGACGCACGTGCCGGCGCGGATCAGCGCTTCGCGGCGCTCTGCTGCGCGTGCTTCTGGCGCCACCCCGCCATACGGGCGGCCCTTCTTGGCCGTTTCAAATGTTTTCTCCATTTCGCTATTTGACGTCAGGACGCTGAAAAATTAAAGTGGTGACAACGTACACCATATTTAAGGCGAAAATCGCCAAGCCGCCAACCAGGAGGGCGCATGGAGACGACGATCGAAAGGGCAGCCGCCGCGCAACCGCCCCGAAGCCGTGCCACGGCATCGGATACGGAGTTCGATGTGCTGATCGTCGGTGCCGGCCTGTCCGGCGTGGGTGCGGCTTACCACCTGCGCGAGCGTTGCCCATCGGCCCGCTTCGCCATTCTGGAGAGCCGCGCGACCATGGGCGGTACGTGGGATTTGTTCCGCTACCCCGGCATCCGCTCCGACTCCGACATGTTCACGCTCGGCTACAGCTTCCGCCCGTGGCATAGCGACAAGGCCATCTCCGACGGCCAGACTATTCTCGATTACATCCAGGACACGGCGCGCGTGTTCGGCATCGACAAGACGATCCGGTACCAGCACAAGGTCACGGGTGCCAGTTGGGATTCGGCTACCGCACGTTGGACCGTGCGCGTGCTGCGCACCGAGGGTGATCGACAGGAAACGCTGCACTACACATGCAAGTTCCTCTACATGTGCAGCGGCTACTACGACTACGAAGAGGGCCACGCACCTGCCTGGGCGCAGATGGAGCAGTTCCAGGGGCGCATCGTCCATCCGCAGCATTGGCCACAGGACCTGGATTACGCCGGCAAGCGCGTCGTTGTGATCGGCAGCGGCGCAACTGCGGTCACGCTGGTGCCTGCAATGGCCGATACCGCACAGCACGTGACGATGCTGCAACGCTCACCTACGTACATCGTGTCGCGTCCGGAGCAGGACGCCGTGGCCAACACGCTGCGCCGCTGGTTGCCAGCGGGGCTTGCGCACCGGCTCGTGCGTACCAAGAACGTGCTGCTGACGATGTACTTCTACGGCCTTGCGCGCCGCAAGCCCCGTGCGTTCAAGGATTTCATCATCCGCATGGCCGGCAAGCAGATCGGGCCCGATTTCGATGTGCGCAAGCACCTCACGCCGCGCTACAACCCGTGGGACCAGCGCCTGTGCCTGGTGCCCGATGGCGATCTGTTCAAGACGATCCGCTCGGGCCGCGCCTCGATTGCAACAGACGAGATCGAATGCTTCACGCCCACCGGCCTGCAGCTCAAGGGCGGGGAGCATCTCGATGCCGATGTGGTCGTCACCGCCACTGGGCTCAAGCTCAAGGTGCTGGGCGGCGCGGGGGTGACCGTCGATGGGCGGCCCGTAGACCTGTCGCAGACGGTGTCGTACAAGGGCATGATGTACAGCGGCATTCCGAACCTTGCCTCGTCGTTCGGCTATACGAATGCCTCGTGGACGCTCAAGGCCGAACTGATTGCGCAGTACGTGTGCCGGCTGCTCAACCACATGCAGGCCAACGGCTATGACGTTTGTGTGCCCCGGCTCGACGATGACGCGATGGGCCTTGAACCCGCTGTCGACCTGACTTCGGGCTATATCCAGCGTGCGGCGGGCATTCTGCCCAAGCAGGGCACCAAGCAGCCGTGGAAGTCATATCAGAACTACGCACGCGATCTGATGATGCTCAAGTTCGGGTCGCTTGCCGATGATGCGATGCAGTTCGAGCGCCGCGGCCAACCGGTCGGCGCCCGGCAAACCGCCTAAACCACTTTGGGGGCACTGTGACCAGCACCATCCTGACTGTCGTCGCTATCCTGATTGCGGTGATCGCCGTACTGGTGGCGTTCACGTTTTTCACTGCGCGCCGCGTGACCAAGGGGTTTCCGCCGGAAGGCAAGTTCATCGATGTCGATGGTGACCGCGTGCACTACACCGATCAGGGCAGCGGTCCGGCCATCGTGTTCGTGCACGGCCTGTGTGGAAACCTGCGCAACTTCGCCTATCTGGAACTCGAGCGGCTGACGCAATCGCACCGCGTGATCCTGATCGACCGGCCGGGGGCGGGGCGCTCGCTTCGCGGGGATGCAACACCGGCCAACGTCTATGCACAGGCACGCACGATCGCGCGGTGCATTGAAAAGCTTGGGCTCGACAAGCCCGTGCTGGTGGGGCATTCGCTGGGTGGAGCGATTGCACTGGCGGTTGGGCTCAATCATCCCCAGGTGATCCGCAGGCTTGCGTTGATCGCCCCGCTCACGCATGCGGAGAGCACGCCGCCTGGCGCATTCAACGGCCTGGTGCTGCCTTCGCCGCTGGTGCGCCGGCTGGTCTCGTGGACGCTGGCGATTCCCCTGTCGATCATCAGTTCGCGCAAGGCGGTCGAGGCTGTGTTTGCACCCGAAGCCATGCCACAGAGCTTTCCGTTCAAGGGCGGTGGCCTGCTGGGGCTGCGTCCGCACGTGTTCTACGCGGCGTCGTCTGACTTGGTCTGCGCGCCGCAGGATCTGCCGGACATGGAGCGTCGCTACGCGTCGATGACGGTGCCGGTGGATGTGCTCTACGGCAAGGGGGATCGCATCCTCAATTACACACGCCAGGGCGAAGCACTCAAGCAGAAGCTCGACCGCGTGAACCTGCGCATCGTGGCAGGCGGCCACATGCTGCCTGTCACGCAACCGGGGTTGACGACGGATTGGGTGTTGGGGATCGCGGCATCGGAACTGACGCCCACGCAAGCCACTGCGCTGGCAGGGTAGGCAGGTAGTCGACATGGCAACAAGCCCCGTTTGATGCGGGGCTTTGCTGTTTCTGCCGTCCATGCTGGGGTGTGCTTTTTGAGTCACTTATTACCGCGTGGTGCACATGCGGTGTGTAGCCGCGTCCCCCGCGCAAGGGGTATCGCACCCGGACGAGGTGCGCGGCACACTCCTCGCGGCCACGCAGCCGCGCGCAACCCTCGTCAAGAACAACCATGCTCATCAAGCTCGCTTCCGGCGATCTCCGGCTTGACAGGCCTATCGACTTCGCCATCTACAACGCTGACGGTGCCCTGCTTCTCCAGAAGGGGCAGGTGGTCACGTCCGACATTCTGTTGCAGCGGCTGTACCGTCTCGGCTATCGGCGCAACACAGTGCATGCCGGAAGGTTTGGGTTGAAGCCTGTCCACGCATCGACCGCAGAGAAACATCCGTCGCAGGCCTCAAGCGGGCAGGAAGCCGAGGGTGTTGCGCCAGGCAGCGATGCCGAACCGTTGCTCACCAAGCCTTCATCGTTGCCGAATCTCACGCAGAAGGTGGAGTTCTTCCACCTGACGGCCGGCGATGCCAAGGATGTGCTGCGCGTGGAGCTGGTGGGCGTGATACCTGGGCAAGCGTTGATCGTGCAATGCGTGGCGGACGAGAACGCCCTCGCATTGACGGAAGGCGTGCCGTACGACGCCCGGCTCTTCACCGGCTCGCGGCTGTTCAAGTTTTCGACGGCGTTGCTGCCGGAAGCGGCGGGGCCTTTCGGCTGCTACTTCCTGCGCTATCCGGAGGCCGTCGCGCAGGCGCTCGTGCGCAAGCATCAACGCGTGATCACGGCGTTTCCGGGTGAGTTGTCCTCAGGCGAGTATCAACGTGCCGCTGTTGATGTGGTGGTCGAGAACGTCAGTACCACGGGCGCAGGTGTGTCGGCCAAGGAGGATTTTCTGATCGTGGGGCGCACCGCGCGGCTCAGGGTGGATCTGGCCATCGAGCATCGCACGCGGCCCATCACGGTATTCGTCGAGGTTCGCAATCGCCGGCAGGACGGCGAGCGCTTCGTCTACGGCCTGGAGTTCTCTCGGATGCCCGAAGAGACGCGGCGCGATATCAAGGACTTCGTGTTGGAAAGCCTTGCGCTGCAGTAGGGGGCGCTGCGCGGGTGCGCAGACAAACAAAAGCCGCTCTTACGCAAGCAATGGTGACCTTTCTGACATTCGGTGGTGAATCCGGGGTGTTCAACGGTTTGACAAAACCCCTTTTCCCATCAACAATTCGCTCCGAAAAATGTGAGTTGATTTATAAAGTGGGGCAAAAAAAAGTGTCTCATATTCGCCCCAACAGGTAGCCCAATTGCAGAAGGTGAAAGTTGAAGGCAGTGGGCCCGTCACAGTAATTCCACAACGCAAAAATGCGGATCTGAGCTGATCCCGATGAAAGCACGGAATGTATGAGAGCTAAAGGAAATTTCATCGCAGCGTTGATGCTGCTGCTTCTAACGCCATCGATATCCTTTGCGGACAGTATCAATGGAGAGCGGATTTTCGTGAAGAGATGCGCCATGTGCCATGGTGTGGATATTAAGGGCACAGGGCCGTTGGCCAACAAGAGCAGCCCTCCAACACCGGATCTCACAACGCGAGCGTTCAAAAAACGCCTAGCCGATTATCCGGGGGTCATTGTGTCATCTGTCATACTTCGCCCAAACGGGGATTTGATTCCGAAAACTCTGCGGGAGAATGGCGTAAAACTGGCCCCATTCACGTGGACGGTTAAAGATTTTCGCGACCTGAATGAGTATATGACGGGCGTAATCTCAAAAACGAATTGACGGCGTCGCCGCGCAATGTTTCGAGATCATCCAAAAAATTTAGAGTGAAAGTCAGAAGTCAGCGCCAACAAAAAAGCACCCCAAAGGGTGCTTTTTTTATGCCATCAAACTGTTGCGCATGACGATCAAGTCGTACCCACAGTGGTGTGACTATTGGCGCAGTTGGGGCAACTTGCGGGTGGGGATGCCCACCAAGTGACCCACCGAACGAGAAAAAGGCTCTGCAACCTGTTGATTGCAGAGCCTTTCTGAAGATGGTGGCGAATCAGGGACTCGAACCCCGGACCTGCGGATTATGATTCCGTCGCTCTAACCGACTGAGCTAATTCGCCGAAGAAACGAAATTCTACAGCCTTCGACGAATCTGTCAAGCCCCTTGATTCGTCATGTTGCTCAGTCGTTCTTGTAGATGTCCACGTCCTTGGTCTCCCGTACGAACAGCACGCCAATCACGAAGGTGATGGCTGCGATCCAGATCGGGTACCACAGCCCGTGATAGATGTTGCCGTTCTGGGCCACCAGGGCGAACGAGATGGTCGGCAGCAGCCCCCCGAACCAGCCGTTGCCGATGTGATACGGCAACGACATCGACGAGTAGCGGATGCGTGTGGGGAACATTTCCACCAGCATCGCCGCGATCGGGCCATAGACCATGGTCACGTAGATCACCAGGATCACCAGGATCACCAGCACCATGACCGTGTTCATCTGTGCCGGATCGGCCTTGGTCGGGTAGTTGGCGGCCTTGAGCGACTCGCTCACCTGCTTCTTGAAGTCGGCAATCTTCGCCTTGCTCTCCGCGTCGAAGCTCTGGCCGTCCGCCGTGCGGGTGGCGTTGAGCGAGGCGATCTGCTTGCCTGCGATCGAGACCGAGGCAACCGTACCGGCCGGGCCTTCCACCGTTTCGTAGCTGGCCGACGATTGCGCCAGCGTGCGCTTGGCGATATCGCATGACGAGCGGAAGTCCACCTCACGGGCAATCGGGCTGCCCTGGAACGAGCACTCCTTGGGGTCGACCGTGATGGTGATCTGCGCGGTTTGCTGGGCACGCTCCAGCGCCGGGTTGGCGTAGTGCGTGAGCGCCTTGAACAGCGGGAAGTAGGTCAGCACCGCCAGCAGGCAGCCGGCCATGATGATCTTCTTGCGGCCGATGCGGTCCGACAGCGAGCCGAAGAACACGAAGAACGGCGTGCCGATGGCCAGCGCCACGGCAATCAGCACGTTGGCCGTGAACGCGTCCACCTTCAGCACCTGGGTGAGGAAGAACAGCGCGTAGAACTGGCCCGTGTACCACACCACGGCCTGGCCCGCGGTCAGACCGAGCAGCGCCAGGATCACGATCTTCAGGTTACGCCACTGGCCGAAGGCTTCCGTCAGCGGGGCCTTGGAGGTTTTGCCCTCGGCCTTCATCTTCTGGAATGCCGGCGATTCGCTCATCGACAGGCGGATGTACACCGACGTCGCCAGCAGCAGGATCGACACCAGGAACGGGATACGCCAGCCCCAGTCGTCGAACGCCTTGCCGGTCAGTTCGCGCACCACCAGGATGACGACCAGCGACAGGAACAGGCCCAGCGTGGCCGTGGTCTGGATCCACGAGGTGTAGGCGCCGCGACGGCCATGCGGCGCGTGCTCGGCGACATACGTGGCAGCACCACCGTATTCACCGCCCAGCGCCAGACCTTGCAGCATGCGCAGCGCGATCAGGATGATCGGTGCGGCCACGCCAATCGTGCCGTAAGAGGGCAACAGGCCGACGATAAACGTCGACGTACCCATGATCACGATGGTGACCAGGAACGTGTATTTGCGGCCGATCATGTCGCCCAGCCGGCCGAACACCAGCGCGCCAAACGGGCGCACCAGGAAGCCGGCGGCAAAGGCCAGCAGTGCAAAGATGAAACCCGCCGTTGGATCCAGGCCCGAGAAGAACTGCTTGGCGATGATTGCCGCCAGCGAGCCGTAGAGATAGAAGTCGTACCACTCGAACACCGTCCCGAGCGACGAAGCGAAGATGACTTTCTTCTCCTCCTTCGTCATGGGCGCAGGCTGGACACGCCCGGCGGGCGCGTTCGGTGCACTTTGCACGGTTGCCATGTTGTCTCCTGTTTTCGTAGGTCGTCCCGCTGGGCATGGACATGACAACGCAAAGCAATCGCCCGCGGAATTGTGAACGATTGTGGGAAGCGAAACTTACTGCGTTCTGACACGAACACCCCATCAACGGGGCAATTTCGTCGGGGTATACACGAGGATGTGCGCGTTGCGTTGCAGCGCAATTTGCTGCTTCAGCGCATCAAATGGAAGGCGGTGGAGAGGGCTCGGTGGCTTCGTGATGCGATGCCTCGTCATCCTGCGATGCAGCATCCGCAGCGCGGTTGGTGCGCCACGCATACAGCACGGTGATCAGCACATAGACGATGGGTGCGCCTTGCCCTGCCACCCAGTAAGCGAACGGCCAACCGAAGAAGCGCATCGACAGATCGCGCGCGAAAAACGCCACCACATAGGTGACGACAAACCACACCCCCAACAGCGCGGCGATCCAGCGCATGTTGGCGATCCAGCGTTGGCGTGCGGGCGTTCCGGGCGTGATGCTCATGCGGTGGTTTCCCCATCCGGTGCGCAGCGATGCAGCGTGATGCGAAAGCGCGCGCCCGCCACGCGTGGCGATGTCTGGTGGACGTTGTCGAGCACCTCGATGTCGCCGCCGTGCTGCTGCACGATCTCACGCACGATGGCCAGGCCCAGTCCGCTGCCCTCGGCCTGCGTGCCGAGAATGCGATAGAAGCGCTGCATCACGTGTTCACGTTCTGCCACGGGGATGCCGGGGCCGGTGTCGTCCACGTCGATGAACACGAACGGCTCGAACGGTGCGGTGGTCACGCGCACCGTGACATGACCGCCATCGGGCGTGTAGCGGATGGCGTTGTCGAGCAGGTTGTTGAGCATCTCGGCCAGCATCGTGGCGTTGCCGGACGTCATGACCGGTGGGCCAGGCTCTTCGAAGCCGAGGTCGATCCGCTTGGCCCACGCTTTCTGCAGCCAGTCAGCCACCACCTGCCGCGACAGCGCGCAGATATCGAGCGGCACCATGCCGTCGGTTGCGCCCATGTTCTCCATGCGCGCCAGCGAGAGCAATTGCTTGACAAGGTGCGCCGTCCGGTCCGAGCTGTCGGCGATGTGGGCTAGCGTGCGGCGCAGCTCGTCGGGCGACTGTTCACGCTGCGCGAGTTCCGCCTGCATGCGCAGGCCGGCCAGCGGCGTCTTCATCTGGTGTGCGGCATCGGCAATGAAACGCTTCTGCGTCTGCACCGATTGCTCCAGCCGCCCGAGCAGGTCGTTGAACGATGCCACCAGTGGCGTCAGCTCCTGCGGGGCGGCGCCTTCGTCAATGGGGCTGGTATCCCCCGGGTTGCGTGCGCGGATGCGCTCCTGGATCGCATTGAGCGGTGCCAGCCCGCGTGTGAGCCCGAACCACACCAGAATGACCGCCAGCGGCAGGATCACGAACTGCGGCAGGATCACGCCCTTGATGATTTCGTTGGCCAGTTGCGCACGCTTGTCGAGCGTTTCGGCCACTTGCACCAACGCGGGTTTGCCGCCGGTCATGCCGGGGCGCTGCACAAACGTATACGCCACACGGATCTCTGCGCCATGGATGTGGTCGTCGCGCAGCTGCACGAGACCACCGGCGTTGGCGTCTTCCTCAGGAGGCAGCGGCAGATCGCGATCGCCCGAGACGAACTCGCCGCTCTCGCCGAGCACCTGGTAATAGATGTTGTCGGTCTCGTCGGCGCGCAGGATCTCGCGCGCGGAGATCGGCAACTGCAGCGTCACGCGTCCGTTCACCTCACGCAACTGCTGGCTGAGTACGATGGCGCTCGATTCCAGCGCGCGGTCGTACGGCGCATTCGCAATCGACTTGGCCACGAGGTACGTCACCGCAATGCTCATCGGCCAGAGCAGCAACAGTGGCGCGAGCATCCAGTCGAGAATCTCGCCAAACAGCGATCGCGCGACGGGCCCGGTGGCGTCGTCTTCGAGATGGGGGAGGGTATCGGCGAGGTCGCGGTCGTCGGCCTGGGGTGCAGCGCTGGTACGCGGTGCGCGCGGTATCCGGTGGCGACGCCACGGCCAGGCCAGCCGATCAGCCATGGGCAGCAGCAGGGTTGGCGGGGGTGGCGGCGCGCTCCAGGCAATAGCCCAGTCCGCGTACGGTGGCAATGCGGATGCCATCCACCTCGATCTTCTTGCGCAAGCGGTGGACGTACACCTCGATGGCGTTGTTGCTGACTTCTTCGCCCCAGCCGCACAGGTGGTCGACCAACTGCTCCTTCGACACCAGCCGGCCCGCGCGCGCCAGCAGGATTTCCAGCAGCCCGATCTCACGCGCTGACAGGTCGATCATCTGGTCATGGATATAGGCGATGCGGCCAACCTGGTCGAACGCCAGGGGGCCGTGCCGGACGAGCGTGGCGCCGCCGCCGGTGCCGCGTCGTACCAGCGCACGCACGCGTGCCTCCAGCTCGGACAGGGCGAAGGGCTTGGCCATATAGTCGTCTGCGCCCAGGTCCAGGCCCTTGACGCGGTCTTCCACGCTATCTGCGGCGGTTAGGATCAGCACCGGCAGCATGGCCCCGCGCGAGCGCAGGCGTCTGAGCACCTCCAGCCCCGACAGGCGCGGCAGCCCCACGTCGAGGATCAGGAGGTCATAGGTCTGGGCCGTCTGTGTGGCAAGCGCCGCATCGGCGGCGGCCCCGTCTTCTGCCCGGTCGACGGCATAGCCGGCCTGGCGCAGCGAACGGGTCAGCCCGTCGGCCAGGGTGGCGTCGTCTTCGGCTATCAGGATGCGCATGCGTGTCTCCCCGCGATGCTGGGCAAGGGTCTGGCTCGCCCATCCCGCCCGCTACATTGTTTACACGCGTGTTGTTGCGCAATCGCTGCGCTGGAGACTTGTCAAAACCACTGGTTTTTTATACAGTACTCCGAATTCGCGGTGCTGTAGTCTTGGCGGCGCTAAAGTATCAAGATTGGTTCCAGCGTCAGGCCGTGCAGCTGATTGCTGTTGCGAACAAACGCAGGAATCATCGGCCCTTGCGGCCCATTTATACACCAAATCGCACGAAGGACGACCATGGAAGACGGCAAGAAGGCAGCCACGATGAGCGCAGAAAAGCAGAAGGCGCTGGCTGCCGCACTCGCGCAGATCGAAAAGCAGTTCGGCAAGGGCTCCATCATGAAGATGGGCGATGCCGAGGTAGAGCCGGTCCAGGTCGTGTCCACGGGCTCGCTGGGGCTGGACGTGGCGCTGGGCGTTGGTGGTCTGCCGCGCGGCCGCGTGATTGAGATCTACGGTCCGGAATCGTCCGGTAAGACCACGCTGACACTGCAGGTGGTTGCCGAGATGCAGAAGCTGGGCGGCACCTGCGCCTTTATCGACGCGGAACATGCGCTTGACGTCACTTACGCTGACAAGATCGGCGTGAGCGTGCCGGACCTGCTGATCTCCCAGCCGGACACGGGTGAACAGGCCCTGGAAATTGCCGACGCGCTGGTGCGTTCGGGCTCGGTCGACCTGATCGTGATCGACTCGGTGGCTGCCCTGGTGCCCAAGGCTGAAATCGAAGGCGAAATGGGCGATGCGCTGCCCGGCCTGCAAGCCCGTCTGATGAGTCAGGCGCTGCGCAAGCTCACCGGCACGATCAAGAAGACCAACTGCATGGTGATCTTCATCAACCAGATCCGCATGAAGATTGGTGTGATGTTCGGCTCGCCTGAAACCACCACGGGCGGTAACGCGCTTAAGTTCTATGCTTCGGTGCGTTTGGATATCCGCCGCATTGGCTCGATCAAGAAGGGCGACGACGTGGTCGGCAACGAAACCAAGGTCAAGGTCGTCAAGAACAAGGTGGCGCCGCCGTTCCGTGAAGCCATCTTCGACATCCTCTACGGCCAGGGCGTGTCGCGCGAGGGCGAGATCATCGACCTGGGCGTTGAGGCCAAGATTGTTGAGAAGTCCGGCGCCTGGTACAGCTACGGCGGCGAGCGCATCGGCCAGGGCCGTGACAACTGCCGCGAATACCTGCGCGAGAACCCCGACCTGGCCCGCGACATCGAGAACAAGGTCCGCGAAGCGCTGGGCGTGACCCCGATGAGCGCCGTCGTGGCGGCCGCAGTCGAGGTTGAGGAAGAGTAATTGGGTTGGCCGCCGGCGCAGATCGGCGGCTTTATCGAGCTTCATACGCCTGCCGTCCCCCAACGGCGGGCGTTTTTCTTTGGGGCGTGAAACCACATGCCGTTGCCGCGTCAACCGCTATCACTCAAGGCGCGCGCGCTGGGCTATTTGTCCCGGCGCGAGCATAGCCGTGCCGAACTGCGCCGCAAGCTGGCGCCGCACGCCGAATCTGCAGAGGAGGTGGACGCGCTGCTGGATTGGTTGGAGGGTGAGAACTGGCTGTCCAATGCGCGCTTCGCGGAAAGCGTGGTGCACCGACGCGCTGGCCGCTATGGCACAGCCCGGTTGATGCAGGAACTGAAAACGCATCAGCTCGGCGAAGAAACGCTGGGCGAGGTGAAGGCCCAACTGCAAGGTACCGAGGTGGCACGAGCCAAGGCACTCTGGGACAAGCGCTTCGGCCGCCCACCGGCCAATCTGGCCGAACGCGCCAAGCAAGTCCGCTACATGATGGCGCGCGGATTCTCCCGTTCGGTAGTCTCGCGCATCATCTCGGGCGCAGACGAATTGCTGGGCGAAGGTGACGAATCCGACTGAACGTCGGCGATCTCCCAACAATTTGCGCGGACAATCCGTTTGCGTGCCGATCCAAGGGGTTGCACCCTGATCGGTCGTTGCAACCCTTCCGGCACCGCATTGCAGCATACGACGCAGTACAGTCGTAACGACGTGTTAAAATCCATGGCTTTGATACCGTCTGCTACTTCGGTGGCGAGGCGGTTGTGTTCGTGTGTGGTGGCTGATGCGCTGCTACATACGTCCCGTAGGCGATGCGCGAGATCCGCGTGCGCCGCCTTCATCGGTCCTATCGGTCTGTCTGGTCCATGCCTCTGTCTGCTCCCGTCCCGCGCGTCATGCGCCACCGCCGTGCCATCACGGTGGAAGCCTATTTGCGGGAAGACGGTCTGTGGGACATCGAAGCGCGCCTGACCGACACCAAGCCTCGCGATATCCCGTTGGCCAGCGGCGGCGTCCGCCCCGAAGGCCAGCCGCTGCATGACCTGTGGCTGCGCGTGACCATCGATACCCGCATGAACGTCGTCGACGCCGAAGCGTGCTCCGACTGGGTGCCGTATCCCACACACTGCGACACAATTGGCCCAGCCTATCGCAAGCTCATCGGCCTGAACCTGATGAAGGGTTTTCGAAAGGCCTCGCGTGAGAGACTAGGCGGCGTGGCGGGCTGTACGCACCTGACCGAGCTGTGCGGCGTGCTGCCGACCGCCGCCATCCAGGCGTTTGCGGGCGATGTCTTTCCGGTGCGCGACAACTCCAACGACCTCCGACCGATCGAGCCCGGCGAAAAACCGCCATATCAACTCCATGGCTGCCATGCCCTGCATCTTGAGGGCGAGGTGGTCCGCAAGCACTATCCGCGCTGGTATGCCTACCAGCCCGAAGCCAAGATCCAACCGCCACGCACCGAGCCGTCGCCAGAGCCCTCGTCCTGAAGGGCGCCGCACTGCTCGCGTTTTCAACACTCATCACACTCACTCTGCCTAGCAAAGGAAACACGCATGAATATCCATGAGTACCAAGGCAAGGAAATCCTGCGCAAATACAATGTGCCGGTTCCGCGCGGCATTCCGGCCTTCTCGGTCGAAGAAGCCACCAAGGCTGCTGAAACCCTGGGCGGCCCGGTGTGGGTCGTGAAGGCACAGATTCATGCGGGCGGCCGTGGCAAGGGCGGCGGCGTGAAGGTTGCCAAGAGCATGGACCAGGTCAAGGAATACGCCAGCAGCATCCTGGGCATGACCCTGGTGACGCACCAGACTGGCCCGGAAGGCAAGCTGGTCAAGCGCCTGCTGATCGAAGAAGGCGCGGACATCAAGAAGGAACTGTACGTGTCGCTGGTGGTGGACCGTGTGTCGCAGAAGGTCGCGCTGATGGCCTCGAGCGAAGGCGGCATGGACATCGAAGAAGTCGCTGAATCGCACCCGGAAAAGATCCACACGCTGATCATCGAACCGTCGACCGGCCTGACCGACGCTGACGCTGACGACATCGCCCGCAAGATCGGCGTGCCGGATGCTTCGATCGCGCAAGCCCGCCAAGCCCTGCAAGGCCTGTACAAGGCATTCTGGGAAACCGACGCTTCGCAAGCTGAAATCAACCCGCTGATCCTGACCGGCGACGGCAAGGTCATCGCCCTGGACGCCAAGTTCAACTTCGACTCGAACGCGCTGTTCCGTCACCCGGAAATCGTCGCTTACCGCGATCTGGATGAAGAAGATCCGGCCGAAATCGAAGCCTCCAAGTTTGACCTGGCCTACATCTCGCTCGACGGCAACATCGGCTGCCTGGTGAACGGCGCCGGCCTGGCCATGGCCACGATGGACACCATCAAGCTGTTCGGCGGCGAACCGGCCAACTTCCTGGACGTGGGTGGCGGTGCCACCACCGAGAAGGTGACCGAAGCCTTCAAGCTGATGCTGAAGAACCCGGACGTGAAGGCCATTCTGGTCAACATCTTCGGCGGCATCATGCGTTGCGACGTGATCGCCGAAGGCGTGATCGCCGCGGCCAAGGCTGTGTCGCTGTCGGTGCCGCTGGTCGTGCGCATGAAGGGCACCAACGAAGACCTCGGCAAGAAGATGCTGGCTGACTCGGGTCTGCCGATCATCGCCGCTGACACGATGGCAGAGGCCGCCGAGAAGGTCGTGGCCGCAGCCGCCGGCAAGTAAGCCGCCCGCTGAACCAACCATACGCGAACGCGAGTTGCGCTTATTGAGGCAACTCGCTGCCAAAAGGCCAAAAAGGATTACAGCATGTCGATTCTGATCAACAAAGACACCAAGGTCATCACCCAGGGGATCACCGGTAAGACCGGCCAGTTCCACACCCGCGGCTGCCGCGACTACGCCAACGGCAAGGCCGCCTTCGTGGCCGGCGTGAACCCGAAGAAGGCCGGCGAAGACTTCGAAGGCATTCCCATTTACGCCACCGTCAAGGACGCCAAGGCGCAAACCGGCGCAACCGTGTCGGTGATCTACGTGCCGCCCGCAGGCGCTGCTGATGCGATCTGGGAAGCCGTTGAAGCCGAGCTGGACCTGGTGGTTTGCATCACCGAAGGCATCCCCGTGCGCGACATGATGATGGTCAAGGACAAGATGCGTAAGGCCGGCAGCAAGACGCTGCTGCTGGGCCCGAACTGCCCGGGCCTGATCACGCCGGACGAAATCAAGATCGGCATCATGCCGGGTCACATCCACCGCAAGGGCCGCATCGGCGTGGTGTCGCGCTCGGGCACGCTGACGTACGAAGCCGTGGGCCAGCTTACCGCGCTGGGCCTGGGCCAATCGTCGGCAGTCGGTATCGGCGGCGACCCGATCAACGGCCTGAAGCACATCGACGTGATGAAGATGTTCAACGACGATCCGGAAACGGACGCCGTGGTCATGATCGGTGAGATCGGCGGCCCGGACGAAGCCAACGCGGCTTACTGGATCAAGGACAACATGAAGAAGCCGGTGGTTGGCTTCATCGCTGGCGTGACCGCGCCTCCGGGCAAGCGCATGGGCCACGCCGGCGCGCTGATCTCGGGCGGTGCCGACACCGCGCAAGCGAAGCTGGACATCATGGAAGAATGCGGCATCAAGACCACCAAGAACCCGTCGGAAATGGCGCGTCTGCTCAAGGCGATGCTGTAATCGGCAAGGTTTGAGGTTGTGCGAGAACGGGAGCTTCGGCTCCCGTTTTTGTTTGCGCGCGAGTCATGAGCGATGCAGCGTGCGCACGAGGCGTGACCTGTGTATAAGCAAAGACGCGGTCTCTTGCCTGTTATCCCTATCCAACAAGAACATCTTTGGGAACATTCATGGTGCTTACGTCCAGCGCATTCTGGTTTGCGCTTGGTTCCATCATCCTGACCAATGTCGTGCTGTCGGGTGACAACGCGGTCGTTATCGCCCTGGCCGCGCGCAATCTGCCGCAGCGGCAGCAGAAGCAGGCGATCTTCTGGGGCAGTGCCGGCGCCATCGCGCTGCGTATCGTATTGACCATCCTGGCGGTGAAGCTGCTGGCCTTGCCGTATCTGAAGACGATTGGCGCAATGCTGCTGGTCTACATCGGCATCAAGCTGTTGGCTGAGGTCGATGAAGGCGACGCACACGGCCGCCACCAGCGCGATGGTCTGTGGCCCGCCGTTCAGACCATCCTGATTGCCGATCTGGTGATGTCGCTCGACAACGTCGTGGCCGTGGCCGCAGCGGCAGAGAAGGGGCCGCCGGGCACAGTCTTCCTGCTGCTTGTGCTGGGCCTCGGGCTGTCGATTCCGTTCATCATCTTTGGCAGCACGCTGCTGGTGGGGGTGATGGCGCGGTTTCCGATCATCGTGACGCTCGGGGCGGCATTGCTCGGCTACTTAGCGGGCGACATGCTCGTCACTGATCCGGTGGATGGCGCGTGGTTCGCGCATGCGGTGCCGCGTGCCGACATCGTGGTCGGCTGCGCGGGCGCGCTGCTCGTGGTTGCCGTGGGCTGGTGGTTGAGCCGCCGAACACTTCGCCAGGCCTAATCCGAAAGGTTCCCCCCGAAAGTAGGTGATGACGCGATTTGTCCAGAGTTCTGTCAAGAACGGTCAGATTTGCGTTCGAAATCTCGTCACAGTGCGCCAGTTTTCGCCCGTTAACACAGTGTGTGCCTTGGCATAGTCTCTGCACTGTGGCTTCCCACAACAAAATGCCTTTTGGGGAGAGGTCATGGGCTTCAAGCACAGCACGGGAACGAGGCGCCGCGCGCGCGGCTTCACATTGATCGAACTGATGATCGTGGTGGCGATCATCGGAATTCTGGCAGCGATTGCATTGCCGGCATACACCAACTACATGACGCGGGCGAAGTTGACCGAGGCTGTGACGACGCTGGATGCAGCACGCGTTGCGGTCAACGAGGCGTACTCGTCGAGCGGAGGTACATTCCCGAGCGCGAGTTCGCCTCCTATCATCACGCAGGCTGTCGCCAGTAACGCGCAATATGTGACATCTATCAAGTACAACCCGGGTGTGGCCTCGACCGTTGGGGTAGTCGTTACGCTTGGCAAGACTGGTATTGCACAAGTCGATGGCAAGTTCCTGGGGGTGTTCGGCACGGGCATGGCAGACGGTTCCGTCAGTTGGATTTGCGGTACCGCAAACACCGCCAATGACACTGCGTCTGGTGCTGGTGTGCAATCGATGTATCCGTACCTGCCTACAGCTTGTCAACACTGATATCGATGATCCAGGTTGATCGACCTTGCTAAAAGACGGGCAACAAGGTTTCTTGTTGCCCGTCTTTCTTTTGTCTCTCGTGCTTCGAGTGGGGGGCGGTTGAATGCCGCCCTTAAGTAACTCCGACCGCATCCGGACTTGGGGCAAATTCGACACCAAAATGTGATCTTAGAGCCACAAATGTAACGCCTTCTGTCACGGATGGTTGAAAGTTGACAATTGTTGTCACGACGACTGCCCAATTCGGGCGTTTTGGAGGGGCGAAACACGCGAAATAGACCTGGCACGGTCCCTGCTGTTACTAACTCGCTTCACCTTTAACCAAACATTCCGGGGGATTACATGAAGTCGATGCGTATCAACAAGCGTGTCCAGAAGGGTTTCACGCTGATCGAACTGATGATCGTGGTTGCGATCGTCGGTATCCTGGCTGCTATCGCGCTGCCGGCATACAACAACTACATGATCAAGTCGAAGCTGGTGGAAGCGACGACCGATCTGGACGCAGCTAAGGTTGCTGTGGCTGAGCAATACGCTTCGAACGGTGGTCTGGTGGTCGCAAGCTCGCCGATCGCACCGCTGGCTGCCAATGCCAAGTACGTCAGTGGTATTAGCTATAACACGACTGGCTCGAATGTGGCCGTGGTAGTGACGCTGAGCGGTACCGGCGCCAGCGCAATTGACGGTAAGTTCATGGGTATCTTCGGCGCCGGCCAAACTGACGGCACGATCAAGTGGCAGTGCGGCACCGCTGGCACCGCGAGCGCTACCAGCGTGGGCAACGTCCCTGCGATGTTCCCGTACCTGCCGTCTGCTTGCCAGAACTGATCACTATATTCTTGTTCTGGCCAGTCGCGTGTAATGGCTGGCTTGCCAAGGAATAAGAGAATTGCAAGGGCGCCTGTGGGCGCCCTTTGCTTTGTGCGGGTGCGCTGAGCGGGGTGGCATGTACGGAAAGCCATCAAGCTTAATTTGCGGTTCGTTCAACTACACTCGCGGACGTTGTAAGCGGCGCCTCGGTTGCGTCGCCCGACTCCCGTTTTCTCGCTGATTTGCGCATGCTTCGATCCCGACTTCAGTACATCCCGCTCTGGTTTGCTTTGGCCATATGCGGCGCGCTTCCCTTCCTGTTTGCACCGCATACGCTGCCGATGCCGACTTTCTATGCGGAATATGTCACGGCCATCTGCTGGATAATCTTCGCGATCGCCGTACTGGCGGTGACATGGAGAAGCAAGATCGGCCTGCCGCGGATCGCACTGGCGCCGCTCGCATTGATTGCCGCCTTGTTCGCGCAGTTGCTGCTTGCGCCGCCGCTGAATCCGTTCTTCTCGCTCGCCGCGACGGTGTTCCTGTTGGCCACTGCCGCCGCGTGTAGTCTGGGCGCCCGCAGCCGAGAACTACCCGGTGTTCTCGAGGCGTTGGCGATTGGCTTGATTGTCGGCGGCCTCGCAACGGTGGCGATTGAGTTGGTGCAGCTATTGCGCGTGCCGGATTTGTCGCCAGTGTTCATTGCTGCGTCTCCCGAACCCCCTCGCCGGCGCCTATGGGGCAACATGAACCAGCCTAACCATCTGGCGTCGTATCTTGCGTTCGGTTTGGCAGCCAGCATGTTCCTGGCACTACGTTGCCGTCGCGCGCGGTGGCCGCTGGCGGTGGTCGTTGTGCTCTTCCTGATCGGGATCTCTCTGACGTTCTCGCGGATGTCGTGGCTGCACATCATTGCGGTGGGTGGGCTGATCGGGATGGCCTGGACGGCGGATCAGCGCGGCTGGCGTCGCTGGATGCGCGCGTGTCTGCCGGTTGTTTTACTGGTGGTGACATACCAACTGTGCAGTTGGCTGGTCGAGTACGCCAACGCACTCTGGCATCTGGAGTTGTCCGCATCGACGGTCGACCGGCTGGGCGAGGGCACGGGGCGGACGCAGTTGTGGCTGCATGCATGGCACATGTTCGTCGCGCATCCGTGGCTGGGTGGCGGCTGGGGTGACTACGCCTGGAATCAGTTTGTACAGACCGAAGTGCTCGGCCCCGTCACGATGTCGCTGAATGCGCACAACATCGTTCTGGATCAACTGGCTAAGGTCGGCTTGCTTGGGTTGCTTGCCATTGCACTACCCATGCTCGGCTTCCTGTGGAGTTTGCGAAAGCGCAGGATGACGCCGGAGCTGGCATTCCTGCTTTCCATCGCGGCGGTCATGGGCGTGCATTCGATGTTGGAGTATCCGCTGCACTACCTGTTCTTCCTGCTGCCGTTAGCCTTTGTCCTGGGTTATGCGGATGAGTGCAACTTGCGGGTGCCTTCCAGCGGCATGGTCTTTGTATCTACCGCCGCGATTTCCATCGGCGGTATCGCCTTGATGGTGCATCTGTGGAGTGACTACAAGGCTGTGGAGCGCCTTCACTACGCGCCCGACGGGGCGCAGAAGGAAATCGCCAGGTATCGTGGGCATGGGCCGACGTTGCTGCTGCCTTACGAGAATCTCGCGTTCGCGATTCAGTGGAACGTGACCCCAGAGATGGCGTCATCCTTGGAGAAGCTCGAATTCCACGCCATGCAGTTCTATCCGGGGTCGCTCACGGTTCAACGCTACGTGCTCGCACTCGCGTATCTTGGGCGGACCGATGAAGCCATGGTGTACGCGCGTCGTATGCGCGGCAGCTATCCGGCCGACTACGCAACGCAGACTTGGATGCTCGCGCAGGCCTGTGAAAAACAGGGAGATGGCAAGCTGAAGACGCTTTGTACTCGGCTTAAGTCCGAAAACCTGCTCGCCCTGGCAGCAAAACCATTGGTTAAAGAAACTCCCGCCACGTCGCAATAGTGAAAGCGCCCTTTGGGCGCTTTCTTATTGGAAAAATCAAAAATCGTTGCGTCTTATATGGAGCTTCATCTGTTCGCTTAGTCTTCTTCCTCTCAAATGCCGAAAGAAAGCGGCAATTGAATATCTGAAATAACGATTAAGGAGGAGTCAATGCGTCTGAAGCGCTGTGTCGGCAAGCAAAACCAAGCGGGTTTTACCCTGATTGAGCTAATGATCGTTGTCGCCATCGTCGGTATTCTGGCGGCGATCGCCGTTCCGGCATATCAGGACTATGTGGCACGTTCACGTGTGACCGAGGGGCTGACATTGGCGGCAACGGCCAAGACGGCTGTGGCGGAGAACGCGACCACAGGCATGGCGCTGGATCAAGGCTATGCCTCAAATACATCGGCAACGCGCAATGTGCTTGCTGGAGGCATCACGATCAGCCAAGCAACAGGTGAAATTCAGATTGCCTATGCATCCAATGTGGCCCCTGATGGGGAGAATACGCTGGTTCTCAAGCCGACGGTGAATGGCGAACAACTCGCCATGAACACGCGACCCACGGGCCCAATTCGGTGGGACTGCTACGCGAGCGGTGTCGCTGCACGTGCGAATTCGGTGGCGCCGGCGTCGACGCCAACCCTGGATGCGAAGTACGCCCCCAGCGAGTGCCGCTGATTTCCGCGTACCCAAACAAAAGAGCGTCTCAGGACGCTCTTTTTCATTGGGGTATGAGCTCGTTAAGCGGCCACCCAATCCCCAGACTTCCCCCCGTGCTTCTCCATCAACCGCACATCCCCAATCACCATCCCCCGATCCACGGCTTTGCACATGTCGTAGATCGTCAGTAGCCCCACCAGCACGGCGGTCAGCGCTTCCATTTCCACACCTGTCTGCCCACGCGTCTCAGCGCGAACGGTGCAGCGGACACTGTGAGCCGCTTCATCCAGATCAAACGCCACCGCCACCTTGGTCAACGCCAACGGATGGCACAGCGGGATCAGGTCAGACGTCCGCTTCGATCCCTGAATCGCCGCAATACGCGCGATCCCCAGTACATCGCCCTTCTTGGCTGTGCCATCGCGCACCAGCGCAAACGTATCGGGCAGCATGCGGATCGTGCCGGTAGCCACCGCCACGCGGTGCGTGACGGCCTTGTCGCCGACGTCGACCATATGGGCTTGTCCGGCGGAATCGAAGTGGGTGAGTTGCGACATAAGTGACCGCAGGATTGCGGAGCAGAAGACGAAGCGTTTTATGATAGCAAGCGCCCGGCGGTTCCCGATGCCGCAGGGCTGATCCTGCACACTGCGCTTTCCGTATGACGCATTCCCTCTTCCGGCCGCGCGCTCGCAAGCTGACGGCCGTTGTGTTGTTGTCGACGTGGCTGGTGCCATTGCCGCTGCCTGTGCTGGCGCAAGTGCCGGCTTCTGCGCCGGCGGCCTCGGCCAATCTGGGTTTAGGCTCTGCTGCGCAGGCGGACCAGGTGCAGAGCAACCTGAACCGCAGCGTGCAGATCGGCCGCCAGTCGCCGTATCTGCAGAAAGACCCGACCGTCATTGATGCGCCAACGTACGAATTGCCCGACATGGGCGATCCGTCCACAGCGGCGCTGTCGCCAGACATGGAGCGCAGGTTGGGCGACCGTGTGATGCGTGAGATCCGGCGTGATCCGGACTACGTGTCCGATCCGTTGCTCAGCGATTACCTGAACACCATCGGCTACAAGCTGATCGAGGCGGCGCGTCGGCAACACGTGGCGGGCAGTACGTCATCGTCTAGCTTCGAGCTGTTTGCGGTGCGCGATCCGGCCATCAATGCGTTTGCGCTGCCGGGTGGCTATATCGGCGTGAACACCGGCACGCTGGTGGCGACCGAGAGCGAGTCGGAACTGGCCTCCGTGCTCGGCCACGAAATCGGCCACGTGCTGCAGCGGCATATCGCGCGCGGCATCGACAAGTCGGGCGAGTCGATGTGGATTGCGTTGGCGTCGCTCCTGCTGGCGGGCCTAGCAGCCACCAAGAGTGGCGATGCGGCGCAGGCGCTGGCGATCGGCGGGCAGGCGGCAGCGGTGTCGAACCAGCTTTCGTTCTCACGCAGTGCCGAGCGTGAGGCGGATCGTGTCGGTTTTACGCTGCTCACCGGCGCCGGCTATGACCCGGAGGGCATGCCGGACTTCTTTCGCCGCATGCAGCGGGTCACCAACATTGCGGATACCGGTGTGGTTCCCGGCTATGCGCGCACGCACCCGCTGACCGGCGAGCGTATCGCCGATATGGCCGACCGTGCACGCGGCCTGCCGCATCCACGCCAACCACGCCGGCCGGAGTTCGGCTTTGCCAAGGCGCGTGCGCGTGTATTGCAGGAAACGTCGACCAGTTCCTACATCGATGTGCGCAATGCTATGCAGTCGCAGTTGACTTCGGCACCGGATGCGCCAGTCGAGAAGCGCGCCGCGCTGTGGTACGGCATTGCGGTGGCCAACCAGATGGCAGGGCGCCTTGACGAAGCCGAGCAAGCGCTGCTGGAGGCGCGTCGCCTGTACGGCAACATCCCCGGTATTACCTCAGGCAGCGTTGATCTGGACGTGACCGCCATCGAGCTGGCGCGCGCCCGCAACCGCACGCCCGAGGCACTGACCTTGGCACGTGCGGCACTTGCTGCGTATCCGTTGTCGCGCGCCGCTGGTATGACGTATGCGCAGACCTTGCTGACGGCCGGCCGGATCGATGACGCCATTCCGTATCTGAAGGACAAGACCCGAGAAGACACGGCGCAATCGATCTGGTGGGACATGCTCGCGCGTGCCTATGCCGACAAGGGCAAGCGCCTGGAGCAGCACCGCGCGCTGGCCGAGAAGTACGCGCGTGACGGTGCATGGGGTTCTGCGGTGGAGCAACTCAAACTGGCTCGCGAAGCAGGCGATGCGGATTTCTACACGCTGTCCGAAGTCGATGCGCGGCTGCATCAGATGGAGCGGCAGTACAAGGAAGAGAAGGCCGAGGACAAGGCGCTACCGAAGTAGTCGGGTGACGCAGTCTCCGGTGATCGCTACGGTGCGGGATGCGGCACGAATCCATAACGCCGTGCGACTTCTGCGCGACGAATCGGCTCGATGTCGAACGTGCGACTGCCGATGGTGAGTGTGCCGAGTGCGGCGCCGCATGCGTCTCCATGCCATTGCGCCAGCGATGAGAACGGCTCCAAGTCGTGATCGTGCAGCGCGGCGATGCTGTCTTCGGCATCCCACCCCGCCACGAGGCCAGACAGCAGCACGTTGCCTTGCTCGTCGGCAAAACAGCCGTTGGGCGAGAAGGCCGCGCCCGTGGTGGTCGTGAAGGCCGGCACTGCGCCATCGGGCACCAGCCGGACAATCCACGGCGTGTACTCCAACTCCACAAACACGCGTTGCGGCCCATTCTGGAAGAACCACTGCCCCGCATCATCGTGCGCGTAGTTGCGCACGATGAAGTCGACCAGCGACGGGTGACGGATCGGATCACCCGACAGCTTGTTGGCCTGCGCAAACTCGTTGCGCATGCGCCATTGGCCGCGTCGGTCCAGCGCCAACCAGCCGAAGCAGTTCGGCACGTTGGGCCATTTGGCCATCGCCTGGCGGACGATCTCATCCATGGGAATCCAAGCCTCCGGGCTGCGCCTGGCGACCGAGCACGTCGTCGAAGAAGCGCAGCACGCGTGCGGGCATCCAGTCGATGCGGCCGGCCATGTTGCGCAGGCCGCTGTCGTGGCGCAGCAGGAAGCCGACGTGGCCGCCATGTTGCGGCTGGTCCAGCACGACGTCCGGTGAGACGTCGGCGGGGCCGGGCAGGTGCTGACCCGGCAGGAATGGATCGTTGCGCGCGTTGAGCACCAGCGCCGGCACGCGCACGTCGCGCAGGATCGGCTTGGACGACGCGCGCGTCCAGTAGTCGAGCACGTCGCGATAGCCGTGCAGCGGTGCAGTGACGAGGTTGTCGAATTCGCCTAGCGTGCGCGTGGCCATCATGGCGGCACGGTCGTACAAGCCCGGGTGCTGGTCGAGCTTGGCGTTGGCCTTGGACTTGAGCGTGCGCAGGAACATGCGCGTGTACACCATGTTGAAGCCGCGAGACAGCGCTGCGCCACCGGCACGCATGTCAAGCGGCGCAGAAACTGTTGCGGCTGCGCTCAGGTGCCGTGCGCCGGTACCGTGCTCGCCCAGATAGCGCAGCAGCGCATTGCCGCCCAGCGAGATGCCCACGGCCAGCAACTTGCGGCCCTGGGGCTCGCAGACCGTCCGGTAAAGCCGCTCAAGAATCCACGCGATTTCAGCACCGTCGCCGCAGTGGTACATGCGCGGGGCGCGGTTCATCTCACCCGAGCAGCCGCGGAAGTGCGGGATCACGCCAGGCCAGCGGCGCGCGCGCAGCGCATCCATCAGCAGGCTCGCGTAGTGGCTGCGCGAATCACCCTCCAGGCCGTGGAACATGACGACGAGCGGCGCGTGCGCATCCGTGTCGTGTGTAGTCCAGTCGAGATCGATGAAGTCCTGGTCGGGCGTGTCCCAGCGCTCGCGCCTGTAGGTGATGCGCGGAAAGCGCCAGAGGCGTGCCGGCACGATGGTCTGTGCGTTGCCGCCGATAAGCCACCACGGCGAGCGGAACGCGTGCGGCTCGAACGGCCCCGCCAGCATGGCGCCGAGGTTCAGTTCAACGGGGGCAGCTTGGCGGAACGAGCGTGTCATCGGACGAATGCATCAGCCACGCCCAGCGCGGCTGGTTTAGTGCAGGGAGTGTGTGGCGCTGGAGATGGAGGCTGCCACACGTTCTTCCGCCGCCTGGCTGGAGTGCACGTGGGCGATGCGCCAGCCTTCGTGGTTCTGCATCAGCACGTAGGTCGTGTGCACATACAGGTCAGCTTCAGTGGCGGTGGCGGAGAAGCGCAGCGCTTCAGTCGCTTCGAAAATCGACACGCCCAGCGATGAGTGCACCTGCTGCGAGAGACATTCGATCCAGACCGGATTCTTCTCGACCAGCGCGTCGAGGCAGCCGCGCAGTTGTTCGTGACCGTTCAGGCGTTGACCATCGGGCAGGATGAAGCTCACGGAATCCTCATCCAGCCACAGCCTGAGCGCGCCATCGGCATCGCGGCGCTTGAGTGCATCGCGATAGGCTTCGAGGATGTCCTCGGCGGCTTCGAACAGGCGGGCAAATCGTGGCATGGCGGCTGGGCGTTCAGGGAAGGACTGCGGACAAGCGTAACGAATCTAAGCCGGCTGCAGCAGCCGGCGCAACTCATGAAACACCATCTCGGGGCCGATGTCGCGCAGGCAGCGCAAGTGGCCCAGCGGGCATTCGCGCGCAAAGCACGGACTGCACTCCAAGTGGAGCCACATGATACTCGCAGCGGGCGACAGGGGCGGCGTATGACGCGGGTCGCTGGAGCCGAACACGGCCACCTGCGGTCGCCCCAGGGCGGCCGTTACGTGCATCAGGCCCGAGTCGTTGCAGATGGCTGCCTCTGAGCGGGCGAGCAGTTCGATGGCCTCATCGAGCGAGGTCTCGCCGCACAGGTTGCGCACAAAGGGCGCACGTTCGACGATGGCGTTGGCCATCTCACGGTCCTTGCCCGAACCGAGCGCGACGATCTGCGCATACGGGAACGAGCGCCGCAGCATCTGTGCAAGCTCGGCAAAGTGCTCGGCAGGCCAGCGCTTGGCGGGGCCATATTCGGCGCCGGGGCAGAAGGCGACCAGACGTGCGTTGCCGGGTATATCGAACTTGGCCGAGGTGGCGGCCACGCGCTGCACGTCAACGTTCAGCTTCGGGTCGGGCAGGGCGTCGGGCAGCTTGGCGCCGGGCTTGAAGGCCAGCGCAGCATAGTGCTGCACCATCGGCGGGCGGGCATTCTTGGGCGGATTCGGGTAGCGCACGTTCAGCACGCCCAGGCGCGACTCGCCCTTGTAACCGATGCGCAGTGGAATGCCGGCCAGCCATGGGATCAGCGCGCTCTTGAACGAGTTCGGCAGCACGTAGGCCGCGTCGAACGTCTCGTTCTTGAGTTGCTGGGCAAACATCGTGCGGCTGCCGAGCTGCAGCTTGCCGTGTGCGAGGTCGGTTGGCAGCACGCGGGCAATCTCGGGCATGCGCGCGAGCACCGGCGCCACCCACTTGGGCGCGATGGCGTGAATCTGCGCACGCGGGTGGCGCGCCTTGATCTGCGCAAACAGCGGCTGCGCCATCAGCGCATCACCGATCCAGTTCGGGGCGACAACGAGGATCTTGCGCATCATCGATTCGCCGGACGTCCGTTGCGACCAGCGTCGTACTGCGAGTGAAGACGGCTCAATGGTGGCCCTTCAGTTCAACGCCGGGAGCCAGCTTGTAGACGGTGCCGCAGTACGGGCACTTGACCTCGCCGGTGTCGGCGATGTCGAGGAACACGCGCGGGTGGTAGTTCCAGGCCGGGGTCTTGGCGGTCGGGCAGTGCAGCGGCAGGTCGTCTGCGCCGATTTCGATTGTGGGTGCAGTTTGCGTGGTCATGATGGGTAGGATTGCCGGCGCGGTCTGAGCAGGTCAGCCGTGCCTTGGTATGGGCCGCAAATTCAAATGCCGAAAATTTCGACGAAGAGGCGAAATTGTAAGGCGTGGGCGCGGGCACGCCAACGCCGATTGTTGCACCGCGTGGCGCCCGGCACGAATCGTTGCGCCGTGGCTGGGCGCGTGCCCATTGGCGTTAAGCGGGCGCTTAACATCAAAAGTATAATCGTGCGTTTCCTACGAGCCACTCATGTCGCCCCCGACGCATCCGCGCCCGCGCGCTGCCGGCAGCCTTTGGCCGGACAATAAAAAAGAGACGAATGCGCCGCTTGAGGGGGCGTCATGGTACTAGCCCGCTGGAGTGCTGCGCTACAACGCCGCTGGCAGGCCATCGACCCTGCGGAACGCGCCGGCTTCTTTGCCGGCATACGGGCGTACATGCCGTCGCTGCCGCCGGTGTTCACCTGGGGCGTGGTGACGGGCGTGGCGATGAGCAAGTCAGTGCTGACCATTCCGCAGGCGATCGGTATGTCGATCTTCGTGTATGCGGGGTCGTCGCAGCTGGCGGTGCTGCCACTGCTGGCGGCTGGGCTGCCGATCTGGACGGTGCTGCTGACGGCGTTCATCGTCAACGTGCGCTTCATCATCTTCAGCGCGGGGCTCGCGCAGCATTTCGGGCATCTGCCGTTCGTGCGGCGGGTGGTCCTGGGCGTGGTCAACGGCGATCTGCCGTTTGTGCTGTTCACCCAGAAATATCCCTCCGCGGCGCCGGAGGTGGGCAAAGAAGGGTATTACTGGGGCATGGTCCTGCTGAGCTTCGTGGCCTGGCAGGTGTCGTCCATCCTGGGCATCGTCGCGGCGAGCCTGTTTCCTGATGCGTGGGGCCTGGCGCTGGCCGGGACGCTCGCGCTGATTCCTGTCATGGTGTCGACCATTCGTAGCCGGGCCACCCTCATGGCGGTGGCCGTGGCGGCGGTGCTGGCGCTGGTTGCCTTCAAGCTGCCGTATCGATTGAGCCTGGTGATTGCCGTCACCGGCGCCATGGCGGCAGGCCTGGCCGCCGATGAGGCCGCCGCGCGCCTGCAATGGCAGCGCCGCCGCGCGGCACAGAAGACGGCCAAGGAGGGGGACGCATGAGCGCGCTGGAGATCTGGCTGGTCATCGCCGGCATGACGGTGGTGACGATCGTTACGCGTTCGCTGTTCCTGATCGTGGGCGACAAGGTCGCGTTGCCGATGCGTTTGCAGCACGCACTGCGCTTTGCGCCGGCGGCAGCGCTCATCGCCATCGTGCTGCCTGACCTGCTCTGGAATCAGGGTCATTTTGATGCGACCTGGACCAACCCGCGCTTGATGGCGGGCGTTGCGGCCACCGCCTTCTATGTGGTGACGCGGCGCATGCTGGGCATGATCTTCGTCGGCATGGGGGTGTTTACCGTGCTGCGCCTCTGGGGATGAATGTGTCGGGTTCCGCTTCCACACGCAATGGTGTGATCTTTGCCTTCCTGGCCTACACGATGTGGGGCCTGTTTCCGCTGTACTTCAAGCTGCTCAAGGCCGTGTCGCCGGTGGAGATCCTGTCGCACCGGGTGATCTGGTCGCTGGCGGTGATGGTGGTGATCCTGCTCGTCAAACGCCACTGGGCGTGGTTGTGGGCGCTGCGCACACAGCCGCGCGTGGTCGGACGCTATGCGGCCAGCACCGCATTGCTGGCGGCTAACTGGCTGACCTATATCTGGGCGGTCAACCATGACCATGTGCTCGACGCAAGCCTGGGCTACTTCATCAACCCGCTGGTGGTGGTGATGCTGGCCTCGCTGGTGCTGGGCGAGCGGCTGCGGCCGGTGCAGTGGGTGTCGGTGGCGCTGGCCGCGGCCGGAGTGGCATGGCTGACCTGGCAGGCCGGTACGCTGCCGTGGATCGCGCTGGCGCTGGCGTTTTCGTTCGGGTTCTATGGCCTGCTGCGCAAGACTTCGCCGCTGGGCGCGCTGGAGGGGCTGACGCTGGAGACGCTGCTGCTGTTTCCGCTCGCGCTGGCCTACCTGGGCTGGCTCGCCGCGCAGCAGCAGAACGCTTTCCTGGTCGCGTCGCCCGGCATGCAGTTGCTGCTGGCGCTGGCCGGCCCGCTGACGGCGTTGCCGCTGCTGTTGTTCGGCGCCGGGGCGCGGCGCATTCCGCTCTCATTGCTGGGGCTGCTGCAGTATGTGAGCCCCACGCTCCAGTTGCTGCTGGGCGTGTGGCTCTACAACGAGCCGTTTGCCGGGCCGAAGGTGGCGGGCTACGTGCTGATCTGGATCGGCCTGGCGGTCTACAGTGCCGAGAGCGCGCTGCGCCTGCAGCGGCGCCCCCAGGTATTACCGGCTAAGTAACACGGTCGGCGTGGCGGGCACTCCGTTCCACGCCATTGGCGTATCGAGCAGCTCCACCTTGGTGATGGCCTTGTTGCCGGGCACGTTGATGGTCCACAGCTTGAAGCTGTCGCCGCTGGTCGGGTCTGCCGTGCTGGTGGCCGGCGTGCCGGTCGGGCTGAACCACGGGCGGAAGCCGCCTTGCAGCACTCGCGTGATCTGCGAGTTGTCGGCGTAGGTCACGCGCACGGTGTAGTCGCAGCCGCTGGCGTGGCAGTACCACGCGTACGTGCCAGTGTTGGGCACGATGGCGGCGCGGTCGGCAGCGCTGGTCGGGTCAAACGTCTGGATCAGGTTGCCGGTGAAGGGCAGCGGCGGATAGATCTGCGAAACCCCCGCCGTGCCTGCGCGGCTCAACGTGATGGCGATGGCGTACACCGGCACGTTGGTCTGCGTCGGCAAGTTCTGGTTGATGCCGTACAGGCCGTTGCTGGTGGTTGTGGGCGTGTAGGCCACGCGCGCCTGGGTGGCCGCATTCCACTGGCTGTAGCCGGTGGGGGACGCCGCGTCGACCAGGATGCGGCCCTGCAGCCAGGCCTGCATCTTTCCTGTATTGAAATCCGAGAACGTGGCGAACTTGTAGCCCGGCGATTGATCGCCCGCGCCGCCCTGCATCGGGTCTTGCTTGATGCAGCGGTTGGCGGAATCGGTCTGGTGGCCGCTCGCACAGTTGGCGTAGCTGCTGGCTGTGGTCGGCACGCGGGTGTCGAGGAACTGGTTCTTGTTCGGGTCGTAGCCCCACACCGAGCCCGTCAGGCTGCCGCTGGCGTACGGATACGTGCCGGCGGTGTAGGCATCGCCCGCATGCGGCAGACCGAACGCGTGGCCTTGCTCGTGGATGAAGATGCCGGTGTAGTTCTGGTCGCCCACGCCCGCATTGCCGCCACCCAGGCCGCCACCGAGGAACACCGGCTTGTTCGTCACCGGATCGACCGGCAGGATCGGCGCGTAGTACTGGTTGTTGGTCGGGCCTTCGCCGTTGGCGTTGCGCAGGCTCTGGATCAGGCTGAGCACCGAGCTCATCACCGCGTAGCCCTCTTTCTGCTGGCTCATGGCCGTGACCACGTAGGCCGGCTGCGCAACGTTGCCACTGTCCGCACGCGGCGCGATCACCATGCTCGGCCACGACACGCGCCCGATCGGGTGGTTGGCTGCCGTCAGCGCCGAGACCGGCCACTTGGCGAAGATCTCCTGCTGCGTCACGGCGTCCGGCGCCTTGACGGTCGACAGCGGCGTCGTATTCGAATCGTTCGCGCCAAAGAGGTAGAACGGCAGCACACGCAGCGTGATGTCCGCATTGGTGCCGAAGCTGGGTGTGTGGCTGGTGCTGGCGGTGTAGTTGGCTGCCGATACGCGGAATGTCGTGCCGGGCACCATCCACGCGGCGGGCACGGTCGCGCTCCAACGGTCGGTTGCGTACGGGCGGCCGGCAGATTCCGTCGGCGGCAGGGCGCTGGGCGCATTCAGCGCTAGGCTACCGACCAGCGCGCCGTTGCGCCAGGCTTCCAGCTTGGGTTGCTGAACATCCGCCTGCCCGATCGACGCCAGCGCCAGCGCGCCCCGATTGCCGGTGAGCTGCAGCGTGCCGGTGGTGTTCGGCAGCGTCCAGGTGAGACCGCTCTCGGGCAGCACGTGCGTCTGCGCAAACTCCAGCATGTTCAGCGCGAGCGGGCCGGCGGCCGGCGTGGTGGGTGAGGTTGGGGTGCCGGTCGATCCGCCGTCCGGCTGGGTGCTGGAAGTGGCGCCTGTGGAGGCTCCGTCGCCGCCGCCGCAAGCGGTCAGCAGCAGGGTGGTCAAGGCGGCCGCCAGCGTGGCGCGGCCCAGAGTTGGCGCTTGGCTCATATCAAACTCCCGACGTATTTATGTTTATTGGCGCGCACATTCTAGCTTTGTGGAGGATTGTGAAGATAGGCGCGCTCCCCTGGTCAGGGGATTCGGGGTTTCGTTCGTCCGTTTTACGGCGAGCGTGCAAGGGTGATCAGGTAAAATCGTCGTTTTCCGCGATTCCTACTGTTGCTGCCATGCCTCACGTTCTGCGTCTGTCCGATCTCATCTCCGAAGGCAAGCTTGCCGGCAAGCGTGTGTTTATCCGCGCCGACCTCAACGTGCCGCAAGACGACGCCGGCAACATCACCGAAGACACCCGCATCCGCGCTTCCGTGCCGGCCCTCGAGGCTGCGCTGGGCGCGGGTGCCGCCGTGATGGTCACGTCGCACCTGGGCCGCCCGACCGAGGGCGAGTTCAAGCCGGAAGACTCGCTGGCACCCGTTGCCAAACGCCTGTCCGAGCTGCTGGGCCGTGACGTGACGCTGGTGCAGAACTGGGTGGATGGTGTGGACGTTGCGCCCGGCCAGGTCGTGCTGCTGGAAAACTGCCGCGTGAACAAGGGCGAGAAGAAGAACAGCGACGAACTGGCCCAGAAGATGGCCAAGCTGTGCGACGTCTATGTCAACGACGCCTTCGGCACCGCCCACCGCGCGGAAGCCACTACCCACGGTATCGCCAAGTTCGCTCCTGTCGCCTGTGCCGGCCCGCTGCTGGCCGCAGAACTCGATGCGCTGGGCAAGGCACTGGGCCAACCGGCGCGTCCGCTGGTGGCGATCGTGGCCGGCTCCAAGGTGTCGACCAAGCTGACCATCCTGAAGTCGCTGGCCGACAAGGTGGACAATCTGATCGTCGGCGGCGGCATCGCCAACACGTTCATGCTGGCTGCCGGCCTGAAGATCGGTAAGTCGCTGGCCGAAGCCGATCTGGTGGGCGACGCCAAGACCATCATCGACCTGATGGCTGCACGCGGCGCGTCGGTACCCATTCCCGTGGATGTGGTGTGCGCCAAGGAATTCAGCGCCACTGCTGCCGCTACCGTCAAGGATGTGAAGGACGTGGCGGATGACGACATGATTCTCGATATCGGACCGAAGACGGCCGCCATGCTGGCTGACCAGCTCAAGGCCGCCGGCACGATCGTGTGGAACGGCCCGGTCGGCGTGTTCGAGTTCGACCAGTTCGGCAACGGCACCAAGGTGCTGGCCGAGGCCATCGCTGCCTCGTCGGGCTTCTCGATTGCAGGCGGCGGCGACACGCTGGCGGCCATCGCCAAGTACACCATCGCTGACAAGGTGGGCTATATCTCCACTGGCGGCGGTGCGTTCCTGGAGTTCCTGGAAGGCAAGACGCTGCCGGCCGTGGAAATTCTGGAACAGCGCGCCCAGAACCAGGCCGCACTGGCCTGATTGCGCCGCTTGACTCCACATCGCTCGCATTACCCCACAACACCAACGAGACACCGCCCATGACCCGCGCCACCAAGATCGTCGCCACGCTCGGCCCCGCGTCCAGCACGCAGGAAGTCCTGACCCGCATGATCTCGGCCGGGGTGGACGTGGTGCGGCTGAATTTCTCGCACGGCACCGCGCAGGATCACATCGACCGCGCGCAGCTCGTGCGTGAGGTGGCGCGCTCGGTGGGGCGCGAGGTCGCCATCATGGCCGATCTGCAGGGTCCGAAGATCCGCGTCGGCAAGTTCGAGACCGGCAAGATCACCCTGACCCCGGGCGACCGCTTCACGCTCGATGCGCGTTGCGAACTGGGCAACCAGGAGCGCGCTGGCCTCGACTACAAGGAGCTGCCGCGCGACGTCGGTCCTGGTGATTTGCTGCTGCTCAATGATGGCCTGATCGTGCTGCAGGTCGCGCGCGTGGTGGGCGAAGAGATTGAAACCATCGTCAAGATTGGCGGCGAGCTGTCCAACAACAAAGGCATCAACCGCCAGGGCGGCGGGCTGTCGGCCCCGGCGCTGACCGCCAAGGACATGGAAGACATCAAGACCGCGATGGCGCTGGGCGCCGACTACGTTGCGGTCAGCTTCCCCAAGAACGCCACCGACATGGAAATGGCGCGCCAACTGGCCGTGGTGGCGGGGCAGCCGCACAACCACAAGCCGCGCATGATCGCCAAGATCGAGCGCGCCGAGGCGATCCGCCCGGGCGTGCTCGAAGAGATCCTGGCCGCGTCCGACGGCATCATGGTCGCCCGTGGCGACCTGGCGGTGGAAGTGGGCAACGCGGCCGTGCCGGCGCTGCAGAAGCGCATGATCAAGCTCGCGCGCGAAGCCAACAAGCTGACCATCACCGCCACGCAGATGATGGAATCGATGATCGTCAACCCGGTGCCGACGCGCGCCGAGGTGTCGGACGTCGCCAACGCTGTGCTGGACGGCACCGATGCCGTGATGCTCTCCGCCGAGACCGCCGCCGGTCGCTACCCGGTCGAGACCATCGAAGCCATGGCAGCCATCTGCGTGGAAGCCGAGAAGTCGCAGCCGGTGCACCTGGACACGGACTTCCTCGAACAGACTTTCAGCCGCATCGACCAATCGATCGCCATGGGGGCGCTCTTCACGGCCTACCATTTACAGGTGAAGGCGATTGCCGCGCTGACCGATTCCGGTGCCACCGCGCTGTGGATGAGCCGTCACGGTATCAACGTGCCGATCTATGCGATGACGCCCAACGTGGGCTCGCAACGCAAGATGGCCCTGTACCGCAACGTGCAGGCGCTGCCACTGGCCACCAGCACTGACCGCGACGAGGCGCTGCATCAGGCGGAAGAACTGCTGGTTGCGCGCGGCGTCGTGCAGCGCGGCGACTTCATCGTCCTGACCGTCGGCGAGCCGATGGGGCAGGCGGGCGGTACCAACACACTCAAGATTGTCCGCGTCGGCATGCACTGACGCCCATGACGGAACGCTGTTTGCTAAAAGCGTTCCTGAGACCGAATACAGATCGACCCATAGGAGAAAACCATGCCACTCGTTTCCATGCGCCAACTGCTGGACCACGCCGCTGAAAACGGCTACGGCCTGCCGGCATTCAACGTGAACAACCTGGAGCAGGTCCAGGCCGTGATGGAAGCGGCCAAGGAAACCGGCGCGCCGGTGATCCTGCAAGCCAGCGCAGGCGCCCGCAAGTACGCCGGCGAGGCTTTCATCAAGCACCTGATCCAGGCCGCCGTTGAAGCCTATCCGGAGATCCCGCTGGTGATGCACCAGGATCACGGCCAAAGCCCGGCCATCTGCCAGGGCGCCATCGACCTGGGCTTCGGCTCGGTCATGATGGACGGCTCGCTGATGGAAGACGGCAAGACGCCGTCGAGCTTCGACTACAACGTGGACGTCACGCGTCGCGTGGTCGACATGGCGCACAAGGTTGGCGTGACCGTCGAGGGTGAACTCGGCTGCCTGGGCAACCTGGAAACCGGTGATGCCGGCGAGGAAGATGGCATTGGCGCTGCCGGCAAGCTGGATCACAGCCAGATGCTGACCGATCCGGAAGAGGCTGCTGTGTTCGTCAAGGCCACCCAACTGGACGCTCTGGCCATCGCCATCGGCACCAGCCACGGCGCCTACAAGTTCTCGCGCAAGCCCACCGGCGACATCCTCGCGATCAGCCGCGTGAAGGAAATCCACGCGCGTATCCCGAACACCCACCTGGTGATGCACGGCTCGTCCTCCGTGCCGCAAGAGCTGCTGGCCATCATCAACCAGTACGGCGGCAAGATGAAGGAAACCTACGGCGTGCCGGTCGAGGAAATCCAGGAAGCCATCAAGTACGGCGTGCGCAAGATCAACATCGACACCGACATCCGCCTGGCCATGACCGGCGCCGTGCGCAAGTTCCTGGCCGAGAACCCGGACAAGTTCGATGCCCGCGAATGGCTCAAGCCCGCGCGTGAGGCGGCCAAGCAAGTCTGCAAGCAGCGTTACATCCAGTTCGGCTGTGAAGGCCAGGCTGGCAAGATCAAGCCGGTCAGCCTGTCGGTGATGGCCGCTGACTACAGCAACGGCAAGCTGGCGCAAGTGGTGCAGTAAGCATTTCGCGTCACCACGAGCAAACGGCTGGCACTGCGCCAGCCGTTTTGCATTGCATGGGCCACGTATAATGCTGGCCTTCCACGTTTTCTCATCTCCTCTCGGGTTCCGCCGTGTCCGCCACCCCTGCATCCACCGCCCTTTATGAATCGTCGATCACTAGCCTGCCGTTGCTCGGCCGTGGCAAGGTGCGCGAGAACTACGCCGTCGGCGACGACAAGCTGCTGATGGTTACTACTGACCGCCTGTCGGCGTTTGACGTGATCCTCGGTCAGCCGATTCCGGACAAGGGCAAGGTCTTGGCACAGATGTCGGATTTCTGGTTCAACAAGCTGCGCCACATCGTGCCGACGCACGAGACGGGCATCGCACCGGAAACCGTGGTGGCTCCGAACGAAGTCGACCAGGTGCGCGGCCGCGCCATCGTGGTCAAGCGCCTGAAGCCGATCCTGGTGGAAGCCGTGGTGCGCGGCTATCTGGCCGGCAGCGGTTGGAAGGACTACCAGGCGACCGGCGCCGTGTGCGGCGTGCACCTGGCCCCCGGCCTGCAGAACGCGCAGAAGCTGCCCGAGCCGATCTTCACCCCCGCCGCCAAGGCTGACGTGGGCGAGCACGACGAGAACATCTCCTTCGATGAAGTCGAGCGCCGCATCGGTGCGGATCTTGCCGCACAGATCCGCGACGTGAGCATCCGCCTGTACAAGGAAGCCGCCGACTTTGCCGCCACGCGCGGCATCATCATTGCTGACACCAAGTTCGAATTCGGTCTGGATGAGAACGGCACCCTGACGCTGATGGATGAGGCGCTCACGGCAGATTCCTCGCGCTTCTGGCCGGCCGATTCGTACCAGGTGGGCACCAACCCGCCGTCGTTCGACAAGCAGTTCGTGCGCGACTGGCTCGAAGCCGTGCGCATCGACGGCAAGCCGTGGCCGAAGACCGCTCCGGCGCCGCAACTGCCGGCCGACGTGATCGAGAAGACTGCCAGCAAGTACCGTGAAGCACTGACCCGCCTGACCGGCGAGTCGCTGCGTTAAACCAGGAGCGACGACGATGACCGCACAGCAATCTGCTCCGCTCGTTGGCGTGGTGATGGGCTCCAGCTCCGACTGGGAAGTCATGCGCCACGCTGTGGACATGCTCACGCAGTTCGGCATTCCGTTCGAAGCGCAAGTTGTCTCGGCGCATCGCATGCCGGACGACATGTTTCGCTACGCCGAAGCTGCACGCGGCCGGGGTTTGCGCGCCATCATCGCCGGTGCCGGCGGGGCAGCACACCTGCCGGGCATGATCGCCGCCAAGACGATCGTGCCGGTGTTCGGCGTGCCGGTGCCATCCAAGTACCTGCGCGGCGAAGACTCGCTGCTCTCCATCGTGCAGATGCCCAAGGGCATTCCGGTGTCGACATTTGCCATTGGTGAAGCGGGTGCGGCCAATGCGGCGCTCGCGGCCATCGCCACCATCGCGACCACCGATGCAGCGCTGGCCGACAAGCTCGAAGCCTTCCGCGCGCAACAAACCGAAGTGGCACGCGGGATGACGCTCCCCGTGCACGGCGCCTAAGCAACCTACGACCTGATTCATGGCCGACGACCTGAACCCGCGCCTGGCGCAAGCTCATACCCCGGAATCCCGCGCGCTGAACGTTCCCAACGCGATCCTGCCCGATGCCTGGCTGGGCATGCTGGGCGGCGGCCAGCTTGGCCGCATGTTCACGCACGCTGCGCAGGCGATGGGCTACAAGGTCTGCGTGCTTGATCCGGACCCGAACAGCCCCGCCGGCACCATCGCCGAGCGCCACCTGTGCGCGGGTTACACCGATGAAGCCGCGCTGGCTGAAATGGCGGCGCTGTGCCCAGCCGTTACCACTGAATTCGAAAACGTGCCGGCACTCGCGCTCGACCGCCTGGAGCAACTGGGTGCGTTTGTCGCACCGCGCGCCAACTGCGTGTCGATCGCCCAGAACCGCATCGCCGAAAAGAAGTTCTTCGCGCTGTGCGCTGCCCGCACGGGTATCCACCCGGCACCGAGCTGGGTGATCGAGCACGAAGCCGACATTGAGCAATTACCTGCGGACCTGCTGCCCGGCATCCTGAAGATTGCCCGCATGGGCTATGACGGCAAGGGGCAAGCGCGCGTCTCGACGATTGAAGAACTGCGCGCCGCCTGGGGCGCCATGCAGCACGTGCCGTGCGTGCTGGAGAAGATGCTGCCGCTGGCGTACGAGGTGTCTGTGCTGGCCGCCCGTGCCGCCGATGGCAGCACCGCCACCTGGCCGTTGGCCGAGAACGCCCACCGTGACGGCATCCTGTTCTCGACCATCATGCCCTCGCGCAGCGTGTCGGATGACATTGCCACGCGCACCCGCGCGGCCGCCGCGATGATCGCTGAGGAGATGGGCTACGTCGGCGTGCTGTGCGTCGAGTTCTTCGTGCTGCAGGATGGCTCGCTGGTGGCCAACGAGATGGCGCCGCGCCCGCACAACTCCGGCCACATCACCATGGATGTGTGCGAGACCAGCCAGTTCGAGCAGCAGGTGCGCGCCATGGCCCGCCTGCCGCTGGGCAGTACGCGCCAGCATTCGCCGGGGCGTATGCTGAATGTGTTGGGCGACGTGTGGTTCGAATACGGTCTGGAACGTACGCCTGCGTGGCACGAGGTCATGGGCCACAGCGGCGCCAAGGTCCACCTGTACGGCAAGGCCGATGCGCGCCCAGGCCGCAAGATGGGCCACGTGAACTGCGTCGGCACCTCGCCGGAGGTGGTGGACGAAGCCTTCCGCCACGCCGCACACGTGCTCGGTCTGCAGCCGGATTAAGCGAGCACGCATCATCATGCACAAGTCGACCACGCCCTACGTCATGCCTTCGCGCGAGCGCCTGGATGAGGCCGCGCGCAAGCTGGAGGCGGGCGAGCTGGTCGCCTTCCCGACCGAGACTGTCTATGGTCTCGGCGCCGATGCCGAAAACCCACAGGCCATCGCCAAGATCTACGCGGCCAAGGGGCGGCCATCCAACCACCCCGTGATCGTGCATGTGGTGGATGGCGCGGACATCTCCTACTGGGCGGATGACGTGCCCGGCATCGCGCTGCAACTCATCGAAGCCTTCTGGCCCGGACCGCTGACGCTGATCCTGAAACGTGCGCCGCACATTCCGGCTGCAGTGGCGGGCGGGCAGGACAGCATCGGGCTGCGCTGCCCGTCGCATCCGGTGGCGCAGGCGCTGCTCTCGCGCTTCAAGCGCGGGCGTGGCGGCATTGCTGCGCCCTCGGCCAACAAGTTCGGCCAGGTCAGCCCGACGACCGCGCAGCATGTGCGTGACGAATTTGGCGATGCCGTGTTCGTGCTCGAAGGTGACGGCGTGGACGTGGGCATCGAGTCCACCATCATCGATCTCTCTCGGCTGGACCAGGGCATCGGCCCCGTGCTGCTGCGCCCAGGTGCCATCACTCCCGACGACATTGAGCGCGTGACCGGCGAGATGCCCGCGATGCCCGATGCTGCCGCGCCTCGTGCCTCTGGCACGTTGAAGGCGCACTACGCGCCGCGCACGCCGCTGTATCTGCTCTGCGCGGCTGAGGTGCCCGCCCGCCTGGCTGCACTGCCTGCCGGCAAGCGCATCGTCTGGCTTGGCGCGCCCGTGGCATTGCCAGCAGGCTGCGACCAGCAAGCCGCGCCGGTCACACCAGCGGCCTACGCCAACGCGTTGTATGCACTGCTGCGCGAGCTCGATCGCGGCGGCTACGACGCCATCTGGGTAGAAACCCTAGCCGATACCCCCGCCTGGGCAGCCGTCAACGACCGCCTGCGTCGCGCCGCCGCCGCGTTCGCCGCTTAGTTCGAGTTGGGCCTCTAATTCTTAGGCTGCACGCGTTCGCCGTGCACCTGCCAACCTCGCTACACTTGGGCGTTGTGTCGTCTGGCGTGCTTCAAACGCACGGGCAACGCACCACAGATCAAAAAAATTCCATACGGGAGACAGACCATGAAGTTGCGTCAATGGATGGGGCTCGCATCGGCGGCCCTTGCCTTGGGCCTGGCCGCTTGCGGCGGCGAATCCGATCAAAGCGGTAACAGCAGCAGCGCCCCCAAGGTTCAGCGCGTGGTGGTGTTCGGCGACAGCCTGAGCGACGCTGGCACCTACACACCGGCAGCGGCCGCTGTGGGCGGTGGCAGGTTCACCACCAACCCCGGCCCGGTGTGGGCGGAAACCGTGGCATCGCAACTGGGCGTGGCGCTCACGCCGGCAGTGATGGGTTACGCGAACCAGGTGCAGACCTGCCCGAAACCCGGTTGCTTTGACTATGCGCAAGGCGGTTCGCGCGTGACCGATCCGAACGGCATCGGCCACAACGGCGGTGCAGGCGCGCTGACCTATCCGGTCAAGCAGCAGCTCGCCAACTTCTACGCGGCCAGCAACAACACGTTCAACGGTAGCGGTGACGTGGTGTTCGTGTTCGGTGGCAACAACGACATCTTCTACTGGGCTGCCGCTGTCGCCACGCCGAACTCGGGCGTGACGCCGGCCATCGCCACTGCGCAGGTGCAACAGGCTGCGACCGATCTGGTCGGTTACATCAAGGACATGATCAGCAAGAACGCGACGCAGCTCTACGTGTTCAACCTGCCGGACAGCAGCCTGACGCCGCAAGGCGTGGCGGGCGGCCCGCAAGGCCAGGCACTGCTGCATGCGCTGGTGGGTACGTTCAACACCACGCTGCAAGCCGGCCTGACGGGTACCACCGCTCGCGTGATCGACTTCAACTCGCAACTGACCGCCGTGATCCAGAACGGCACGCAGTTCGGCTTCAGCAATACCAGCACGCCGGCTTGCGATGCGACCAAGATCAACGCACTGGTGCCGGGCGCTGGCGGTAGCTCGCTGTTTTGCTCGGCCAACACGCTGGTGGCGGCCGGTGCAGACCAGTCCTACCTGTTCGCCGACGGAGTGCACCCGACCACGGGCGGCCATCGCCTGATCGCGAGCAACGTGCTGCAGCGTTTGCTGGCGGACAGCCTGATGCACTGATCCAGCAAGTACCGGTTCAAGCAAAGCGCCCGCGCAAGCGGGCGTTTTTATTTGCGGGGCGATGCGTGCACTACTGCGCTGTCGGCGCCGGCAACACTACTGCCAGGCGGGCCAGGGTCGCCTTCAGTACATCGCTCTTCGGCCAGATGTCGAGGCCTTGTTTGAAGACCTCCTGCGCTTCGTCGGTCCGGCCGAGTTTCCACAACACCTCGCCCTTGTGTGCGAGACCTTCCGCACGGGCCTCACGTACCAGGTCGTCGCTGATGCCATAGTCGCCATTCGGTTGATTGAAGACGGCGATGGAGCGGTCGAACGCGCTGAGCGCCTCTTCATTGCGGCCCAGCCTGTATAGCGCCCAGCCCCTACTGTCGAGGGCGAACGGATCGTCCGGGTGTTGTGCCAGATAGGTTTCGATCATGGACAGGCCGCGCTCCACACGCAGCCCTGCGTCGGCGAGTTCATAGCCGTAGCTGTTGAGCTTGTCGTCAGGCACCGGGCGCACGTCAAGTGCGAGGTCGATGTGTTCTGGATTGCGCTCGGTAATGGCCAGTGACATCAGCTTGCGCGCGATGCGGTCCTGAAAGCCTTCGCTGAGCTTTGCACTGTTGGCGATCATTGCACCCAGGTACTGCGCATAGAGCGCCGACGGGCTTTGCGTCTCGTCTGCATTGGCGATGGCTCTGCCGGGGCCGGCGCACCAAGCGTAGTCCTCGGGCGTGAACTGCATGTCGGTATCGAGTTGGACGGTGCGTGGTTCCCGTGACTGCGCGTAGTACGAATAGCCCTCGTCATTGGCGCGGCCGCAGATCAGGTATTCGTCCGTGACATCCAGCAGGTACGGGAAGTGGCTCAGCGAGACGTCATCGAATTTGCTGACCAGGTGAAAGGATTCACCAAACTCGCCCTGCCCGATGATCGGGTTGAGTATCCAGCGCTTGGCCGGGTAGCGCTTGTGCAGGCGGACCTTGACCGTGCGCCCCGCACCATCGGTCGTGCCGAAGATCACGCTGTCGTCTTCATCTTTCTTGGGCGGTTTCCCTGCGATGGTGTGACCCGGTAGGAACAGACGGTAGCGCGCGTTAGGCATCGGCTTCCCGGTCGAGGGATCGATCAGCACGAACTGATGGACCTGTGCGCCATGGCCGAGTGTGGCCGTCGGGGGGATCCAATCACGCGCGGTGGCGGGCAGCGCCGCGCAAAAAAATGCCGCGCTAAGAAGCGCGGCTGAGAGACGGGAAAGCATATTGTTGGGAGGGGGGCTGGCGAAAAAATTCAACGCCCCATCATAGCCAAGCTGCATCGCCCGGATGTTAAGAGTGCTTCATGTGGATGCTTTTGCAATCTGCTGCATGGCAAACCGGTAGACCGCGTCGACATCATTCAGGTCGAGCACGGTCACGTGTTCAGGTACCTGAACGGCATCCGTTGCATCCGTGGCGACGGCCACCACGCCGCCGATTTCCGGCCACAGTGGCGCACGCCCAAGCGCGGGACGGAAGACCTCGATCTTGGGGAAGTCACTGCGCTTGTAGCCCTCCACGATCACCACGTCGGTCTCGGGGGACAGCAGTGCCAGCACGTCGGTCAACTCGGGTTCTTGTGTCGGGCCGAATTCGCGCATCAGTACGAGGCGCTCGCCGCCCACCAGCACCACCTCGGCGCTGCCGGCCGAGCGCATGCGGTGCGAATCCTTGCCCGGCGTGTCGAGATCGAAACCATGATGCGTGTGCTTGATGGCGGCCACGCGGCGCCCATCGCGCACGAAGCGGGCAATGAGCTGCTCGACGAGCGTGGTCTTGCCGCTGCCCGAGGTGCCTGTAATGCCGAGAAGCGCCGCGCGCGTGTTCTGCCGGGTCATCGCGGCGCGCCCTGGTAGATCCATTGCAGCAGTGCGTCGTGTGCGGCCTGGCCTGCGCTGGCGTTCGGGTGGTTGATCATGCTGACCACCACGAAGCGCTCGCCGTTCTCGCCTTCCACATAGCCGGCAATGGCGCGTACGTCATTGAGCGTGCCGGTCTTGATCTCGGCGTTGCCGGCCACACCGGCGCGCGTGAGCCGGTTGCGCATGGTGCCGTCCACGCCCACCACGGGCAGTGCGTCACGCAGGATGCCGCCGTTCGGGTTGGCGTCGGCCTGTTGCAGCAGGCGCCCCATGTTGCGCGCGCTGATGCGCTCGACGCGCGACAGGCCCGAGCCGTTCTCCAGCACCAGCTCCGGCATCGTCAGGTTCTGCTTGGCAAGCCAGCGGTTGATGACGTCCGTCGATTGCGGCACCGAAGCAGGCTTGCGGCCGATCTCTGCCCCAATGGTGAGGAAGAGCTGGCGTGCCATCACGTTGTTCGAATACTTGTCGATGTCGTGCACGACCTCCGCCAGCGTAGGGCCGTAGTGCGTGGCCAGCAGCACGGCCTGGCGCGGCACCTTGCCCTCACGCAGGCCGGGCGTGAAGCGGGTTGTACCGCCCGCTTGTTGCCACAGCGCCAGGAAGCCGCCCCAGATGAAGTCGGCATGCGTGAGCGCGGCGATGTTGTAGACGCGTTCTCCACAGGCAGCCGCATAACGGCCGTCGAAGCTGGCAAGCACGTGGCCATCGGTCTGCGTCGTGATGTTGGCGCCGGAGGCCGTCTTCCAGTCGCCGCAGCCGCCGCGCGTGGTGCGCAGCTGGTTGTCGATCTGCAGTTGCGCCAGCGGTGGCGACACATCGATGTTGACCGCGCCGTTGCCGGCGTCAGGCGTGAGCGTGAAGGTGAGCGTCTTGAACGAATACAGCAGCGCATCGGGTGCCACGTTGTAGGCGCGTCCGCTGTCGCCGTCGAGCGGTGGCGCTTCCGACAGGCCGTTCTCGAAATACGTGCGGTCCAGCACGATGTTGCCGGCCAGCTCATCCACGCCGGCGCGGCGCACATCGCTCACCAGCTTGACCAGCTCTTCGGGAATCAGCTTCGGATCGCCCTGGCCGCGCAGGTAGAGGTTGCCGTTGAGCGTGCCGTTGACGGGCTGGTTGTCGGCGTAGGCCGTGGTCTTCCAGCGGAAGTTGGGGCCCAGCAGGTCCAGCCCGGCAAAGGTGGTCAGCAGCTTCATGGTCGACGCCGGGTTCATGCCGGCATCGGCGTTCCACTGCAGGATGGGCGTGGCGGTGCCAGTGCGGATCACGAACACGCTCACCGCGTCGAGCGGGATATGCGCACGGAAAAATGCCAGTGCCACATTGGCAGGCAACCCGGCGGGATTGCGTGCAGCCTGACGCTTCTGTGCCGCGCTCGCGGCGGGCGTGGCTTGTGCGGCGTGGGCTTTGGGTTTCTTGGCATGCGCCAGCGGTGCAGCCGTGAGGGCGAGGAGCGTAGCGCAGACAAGTGCGCTGCGCGACAGGTTCAACAAACAGGTCGAGCGAATTCGGGCCATCGGGCGGGGAGCAGAGTGGGGCACACGTGCGTGCGCCGAGTGCGGATGCAGGCATGTTAACGCAGTGACCCCATGCTTCGGACGACAAGCAATGCGACGTTCACCGTCCAATTCCTGAAGAATCATCCGCGTGTGACGGCGGCGACATCGCCCGGAGGACCATGCGCAAAGCAGTGATCAGCTTGGCGCGGTAGCATGGCGCCTTTGCCACGCGACGTTCGTGCGGCAAACGCATTCCACGTGGTCCTCATGTCTTCCGAATTCGTGCAATCTGCCGGCGTACTGCAGCCACGCCGGCTTCCCCTGCCAGCCCGCGCGGCGACGATGGCGCTCTTTTTCGTCAACGGTGCAACGTTTGCGACCTGGGGTATCCACATTCCCACCGTGAAAGCCCGCTTCGGGCTGTCCGAAGCGTCATTGTCACTGGCGATGTTCATGGTGGCCGCGGGCGCCATCCTCACCATCAAATTCGTGGGCCGCTGGGTGGCGCGCGTCGGCACGCAGCACGCCAGCATGCGCGGCGGCATGGCGTTCGCCGCGATGCTGGCGCTAATCATGCTGATGCCCAGCTACCCGGCGCTGCTGGTGGCGCTCTTTGTGTTCGGCATCAGCACCGTGGGTTTCGACGTGGCCATCAATGCGCAGGCCACCACGGTGGAGGCCAACCACCACAAGCCGATCATTTCGTCGTTGCACGGCATGTTTAGCCTGGGCGGCATGGTGGGTGCTGCCGCGGGCGGCGTGCTGTTGGAGTTGGGCGTGCCGCCGGCCGTGCATTGCGGCGGCATGGCGCTGATCTTGATGGCGACGGCGCTGGGTGCGGGGCCGTTCATGCTGCCCGATCACGCACATGCGGACGGCGACCCCGCGCACCCGAACACGGGCCGCACGCTGTTTGTGCTCGGCCTGCTGGCTTTCTTCGGGCTGCTGGGCGAGGGTGCCATGTACGACTGGACCACCGTCTACATGCGTGAGATTGCGCAATCGCCCGAGGCCATCGCCAGCGGGGGGTATGCAGCGTTTTCAGGCGGCATGGCGCTGGCGCGTTTCGGTGGCGATTTCGCACGCGGGCGCTGGGGCAACATGCGGGTGCTGGGCGCTAGCGGCGTACTGGCCACGGGCGGCATCCTCCTGGCATTGCTGTGGCCGGACCCGGCTGCCGTGCTGGCCGGCTTTGCGCTGATGGGCGTGGGCGCGGCCAACATGGTGCCGATTTTCTTCATTACCGCATCGCGCCTGCCTGGCGTGCCGGCCGCCGAGGGTATCGCCGCCGTGGCGCGCTTTGCCTACGTGGGCTTGCTGATCGGCCCCGTCATCATCGGGTTGATTGCCCACCGCTCAGATTTGCGCTGGGGGCTCTCGGTGGTGGCGCTGACGATGGCGCTGATTGCCGTGGCCGGGCCGGGGGCGATTCGGCAGAAAGGCTCTAAGGGTCAACACTGATTTTGCGCAAATCGCCAATAAAATAGGCACTTCCTGTGCGTTGACTTTCGCTTGCGCTTGCCATAGCTTACGGCGAGGAGAGGGGGTTTCCCGACGCCCTGTCACAGCCAAACCGTGACGACGGCATCGGGACACGTTCAAAACGAGGCTGCACCAAGCGATCAGCCCAAACGACCCATAGGAAAGGAGCTTCAAATGCCGTACAAACGTCTCAACCTCGTGGCAGCGGTTGCTGTCGTGGCAGCCATCAGTGGTGTGGCGCACGCACAAACCGATAAGAAGTTCGACCCCTACAGCCAAGGCGCCAACGCCGACAAGAAGTTCGATCCGTATACCCAAGGGGCGAAGGCCGGCGACAAATTTGACCCGTATTCGCAGGGTGCCAACAAGGATGACAGCACCGCCAGCGCACTCAACCCGGGTGCCCAGCCGGCCAATGTCGAAAAGGGCAAGTACGATACGTACACGCAGGGTGCCAAGGCCGGCGACAAGTTCGATCCGTACAGCCAGGGCGCTCGCCAAGGCGATGCAGCCAGCCCGTACTCGAAGGATCAGAACAAGCAGTAAGCCCATGCCGTTCGGGTTCATGAAGACGCTGATGCATCGCCAGATGCATCGGCGTTTTTCTTTATGGGTTGCAGCCGTGGCGGCCTGTGCCGTGTTGCCCGCGCACGCTGCCGGCCTGTGCTCCGCGCCCTGGGTGCACGATGGCAGCCGCCTGCGGCTGGACGGCAATGGCAAGACGCCGATGATCGTCGAGTTCACGCTGCACGACGTCAATCGCGACATTCAGGACGGCTGCGAGATCGGCCTACACATCTACGCCAAGTCGGGCCTCGTGGCCCTGGGCGGTCGGCCGATCGAGACGGTGCAGGAGCATCAACTGCTGGTGGACGAGGCCGGCGTCGTCACGCGCGTGGTCAGCATCAACGGGCGTGTGTTTGCGCAAAGCGAGCATGCTGACCTGGTCGGTACCGTCAGCACGGCCATCTCCGGGATGTTCCTGTACGGCGCAGGCCTGGCGCCCGAGGCCGAGATGCTGCCGGGCGATACCTATGAATCGAGCTTCGACTTTGATGTGGTATCGCCCCGCCTGGGGATTTCGGTGGGCCGCATGCGTGCCGAGCGCGCCAAGGTGGAAGTGTCCGAGCGCGAGGTCGGGGCGCCGGAGCCGATGAACACGGTCGTCGGCATCCTGCAGTGCAGGCCGATCCGCTATACGCGCACGGCCACGCTGGGGGTGCTCCGGTTGGGGAATGAATCGCTCGAACCCGAGCCGACGGTCGCCCACATCACCGATTGGTTCTGCCCGGAAGCCGGGGTGGTGATGCGTCAGGAAGTCGAGCAGCACGGTCAAATACAGGTGATCGACGTGGTCGACCTCAAGCGCTGAACGGTCGTCCATCACAACAACGCTGTCACCACATCATTCAACGTCGCCGTTGAAGCGATACACGCGCGCCACTGTAAAGGGCGCCTCGGGTTCTGGCTGCGTGAACAGCGCAATGTTGTCGATGGGCATGGTGGGCGGCAGGACCACGCTGCCGGCTTCCAGTGCGCGGTAGCAGGCCAGTTGCTCTGCGTGGCCCAATCGCCCGGTCAGCGTGATATGGAAGGTGAACGTGTCAAACACGTATGGATAGCCCCAACGCTGCAGGTGGCGCTCCTGCGCGTCGGACAGGCCGGCCTGGCGCCGTCGCGCAAGTTCGGTGGACGGGGCTGGGGCGCGGAAGGCGTCGAACTCACGCACGCAGGCATCAGCGAACTGGTGGAGCGCATCGCGCGCCGGATCGCCGTGGCGCAGGCGCCAGGCCAAGAAGCCGCGCAGTGTCTGCAATGCCGGTTCGATCGTGAACGGGGTTTGCTCGGGCGCGAACCGGCGCAGCGCCGCATCCAGGTCATCGACGGTATGCGTCTGTGCCAGGCGGAAGGGCGGCTTGAAGGTGGCATGCAGCCCGTAGTGGCGCGGGGCTTCGGTCCAGCGGTCGAGCGTGGTGAGGTCGATGCGGGCGTCGCGGGCCAGCGGTTGACGCGCGTCGGTGTCGATTGGTGCGCCGTGCCGTGCACAGCGGCCGAGCCAGCGGGTGCCGAGCGTGTACCAGGGCTCGGGCGGCAGCAGGTAGAGCGCGTATCGCCAAGCGTTGGGGAGTGCCGGTAACGGTGGCAGCGGCGCGTCCATCGGCAACAACGCTCTCAGGCGATGAGCGGCAGGTGCCCAGTGGCGTGGCGCAGGCGCCCACCCACCACGGCAGCGACCACGCGCGGCAGGCCGGGGCGGCGGTCGTCGACCACGATGGCATCTGCACGCAGGCCGGTAGCGAATCTGCCGCGGTCAGTTAGACCGGCCGCTTCTGCCGGGTTGGCGGCCACCAGATCCCACGCCCGCGCCAACGGCGCGACACCGCGTTCGGCCAGCTTGAACGGCGCGGCCAGCAGGGCCGGGTAGTAGTAGTCGGAGGCCAACACCGTGCCCAGCCCGGCCGCCACCATGGCAGCGGCATTCGGTGCGCCGTTGTGGCTGCCGCCGCGCACCACGTTGGGCGCACCGAAGACGATGTGCCCACCGTGTCCACGCGCGGCACGCGCCACCGCCTCGGTCAGCGGGAACTCAGTCACGGTGCAGCCATGCGCGTGAAAGGTGTTGCGCGTGGCAACGTCCGGTTCGTCGTGCGAGGCCATGCGGATGCCGTGCTGCTGTGCCGCGCGTGCCAGGGTGCCGAGCACCTCGTCGAGCTTGTGCACGTTGACCGCGGCGGCGTCCAGACGTGTGCGGAAGGTGTCGACGTCGCACTCGGCGCGGTCAGCGTATTGCGCGAGCTTGCGCGCATCGCCCAGCTTGTCGCGCATCATCGGCAGGTGGTCGTTGAACGACAGAAAATGCACGCGACCCGCCGCCATCCAGGCCAGCGCATCGGCCACGCCATCGGCATGGTGCAACTCGAAGCGCAGGTGCATCAGGTGCTCGGCACCCAGGTGCGGGCGCATGGCTTCGAGCGTTTCGAGCATGCGCAGTGCATACGCGTGGCCGCGCAGGCCGCCTTCCCAGGAGTACGTCACGCCGTGGAATTCGGTGGTGATGCCGTTGGCCAGCAACTGGCCGTCCACATCGGCCAGCGCGGTGTCATACGGAAAGGCCACGCCCGGGCGCGGCATGACGGCGCGCTCGAAGGCGTCGCCATGCAGATCGACGATGCCGGGCAGGACCAGCAAATCGCCGCAGTCGAGCATGCCACGCGTCGGGTTGGCATCACTCGCGGCAGTTTTGGCGATATGGCCGTCACGAAACTGGACTGCCGCTTCCACCAGCCCTTCGGCCAGGAGCGTGCGGCGCGAAACGAGGCCGGCCAAGTGACCGACAGAGGACGAAAACGATTGCATGGCCCGTACCTGAGAGAAAGTGTGCGCAATGCAGTGCTCGCGCGCATCGAAGTTGTGTCGGCATTGTGCCGCAACTCACGTGCCATTCGATCTGACATCGGTCATTTGCCCCACTCTGAAGTGGGGAAGACCATCCAAACGCCTTAACTTTCCTGAAACCATTGTCGATAGCAATAGAAACAGGCCCCCCCGCCCATATGGACGCCACTTCCGCAGAGCGGCCCGACCGTCCCGAACCGGACACGACCAGGCCGTTACCGCTTGCTGATGACCGCTACGAGGCGCTTGTCCGGCAGATGCCGGATGCGCTGTATATCGTGGCGGACGACATCATCGTTTTCATCAACGAGGCGGGTGTTCGGCTGCTTGGCGCGCAGCATGCCCGCGACATCGTTGGTCACGAGCTGGACGAGTTCGTGCATGGGGACTCGGTGCACCTGGCCCGCCAGCGCCGGGAGTGGATGGTGGCGCACGGCACAGGCCTGCCGCCGGTGGAGCAGACCTTGCTGCGCCGCGATGGCACGCCGGTCGACGTGGAGGTGCTTTCCGCACCGGTGCAGCTCGGCTGGCGCACTGCCATCCAGGTGGTCGCGCGCGATATCACGCAGCGCAAGCAGGCTGAACAGGCCCTGCGTGACTCCGAAGCCAATTACCGCGCCCTGGCCGCAGAGACGGCGCGTGCCAAGGAATTGTTGCGCTGCGAAAAGACCGTGCTCGAACTGAGTTCGCGCAACTTGCCGCTGCTCGACCTGCTGGCCGAGGTATGCAGGCTGGTGGAGGCGTTGCTCGACGACGGCGCAATGTGCTCCGTCCTGCTGAGCAGCGACGGCGAGCACATTACGCAGGCCGTGGCGCCGTCGCTGCCGTTCATGCTTTCTCAGGTGTTGATCGGGCTAGCGATCGGGCCGGCACACGGCTCGTGCGGCACGGCCATGTTCCTCAACAAGCGCGTGGTCGTGGAAGACATCGACACCGACCCACTGTGGGACGACTACCGCGACATCGTTCAGCCGCTCGGATTGCGTGCCTGCTGGTCCACCCCCATCCGTGGCGACAACGCGCAGATGATCGGCGCGATGGGCATCTACTACGACACGCCGCGCACGCCCACGCACGACACGATGGGCTTGCTCGACGGCATCACCGACATCGTCGGTGTGGCGATCCAGAAGGCACATATCGCGCGCGAGTTGCAGGAGAGCGAAGAGCGCTACCGCCTGGCCGTCGACAACCTGACCGAAGGCATCGTCGTGCAGGCGGCCGACGGCACCATCCTCGCGTGCAACCCGAGTGCGCGGCGCATCCTTCGGGCGGGCAATGTGTCGCCGGTTGGCACGAGCCACCTTGCGCTGATGCGCCGGTCCTTGCGTGAAGACGGCAGCGAGATCCCCTTCAACGAACGGCCCACGCACGTCGTGCTGAGCACGGGCCGCCCATTGCTGGGCCTGACCATCGGCCTGGAACTGGTGGATGGCGATGTGGTGTGGGTGCACGAGAACGTGCTGCCCATTGCGCGCCCCGGCGACGATGCGCCCACCGCTGTGCTCATTTCGTTCAATGACATCGGCCCCGCGCGCCAGGCGCAGCAGCAGCTCAAGTTCCTGGCGCAGCGCGATGCGCTCACCGGCTTGTACAACCGCGCCTATTTCTCGCAGCGCATGCAGGTCGTGTTGGACGAGGCGGCCGCCGATCGTCGTCAGGTGGCCGTGCTGTTCCTGGACCTGGACGGCTTCAAGAAGGTCAACGACACGGCCGGCCATGAAGCGGGCGATCATCTGCTGCGCATCGTCGCGCAGCGGCTAGCGGCCTGCGTGCGGCAGAGCGATACGCTGGCGCGCCTGGGCGGCGACGAGTTTGTCGTGCTGCTCGACAACGTGCGCTCGCTGGGCGAGGCCGAGCGCCTGGCCCAGCGCATCGTCGGGGCCATCGCGCAGCCGTTCTCTACCAGCGGCACGGAGTACTACCTGGGCGCGTCGATCGGCATCGCCGTGTACCCCGAGCACGGCAGCGATGCCGCCACACTGCTGCGCTGTGCCGATGCCGCCATGTACAACGCCAAGCAGAATGGGCGCAACCAGCATCGCGTGTACACCGCACGGCTGTCGCAGCGGGCACAGCGGCGCTTTCAGCTTGAGTACCACTTGCGCCGCGCGCTGGCGGCCGAAGAGTTGTCGCTGCGTTTCCAGCCCATCGTCGATGCAACGTCAATGGAGATTGTCGGCGCTGAAGTGTTGCTGCGCTGGCACAGCACGGAACTGGGCGAGGTCTCACCCGCCGAGTTCATCCCTGTGGCCGAGGATTCGGGGCTCATCGGTGCGATCGGCGAGTGGGTGCTGGCGCAGGCATGTCACAAGGCTGCGCACTGGCGGGCCACCTGCATGCCGAACTTCTTCGTGGCCGTGAACCTGTCGCCGCGCCAGTTTGGCGAGGGGCTGGTGCCGACCATCTCGCGCTGCCTGACCGACGCCGGCCTGCCCGCGTGCGCGCTGGAGATGGAGATCACTGAAGGCCTGCTCATGCGCGACACCGCCGCCGTAATGCCCGTGCTCGATGCGCTCACCGCGCTGGGCATCCGCATCTCGATCGACGATTTCGGCACGGGGTATTCCTCGCTGTCGTATCTCCAGCGCTTCCCGATCGACAACCTGAAGGTGGATCGCTCGTTCGTCTCGGGCATTCCGCGCCATCGCGATTCGGTGGTGATCTCGCGCGCCATCGTGGCGATGGCAGCGTCGCTGGACATGACCGTGACGGCCGAGGGCGTCGAGACCCTGGAACAGGCTGAATTCCTGCAGGCCGCCGGCTGCGACAAGCTGCAGGGCTTCCTGTTTGGCCCACCCATGACGGCGGCTGCCTACGAGGCACGCCTGCGCCGTAGCCGTGCTGCGCAGGCATGACCCCGTCGTAATGCCAGCGTAAGTCTGGGCGCGTAGCGTCTCTCAAGCGCGCATCCGCCCGCGCCGATATGCCCCATAGAGGGTTGCTCCGCCAACGTTGCGCGGGCGCACAGAACAACAACACTTGGAGACCACCGCACGTGAAGCCATTCACCTGGGGCCGCGGCCCCAAAGCCTCTTCCGAATTGATTGCCCGCATTGCCGAAGAAGCCGGCCGCGTGGGCATGGGCATCTGCGAAGTGTCCGGCAACGTGGAGGACGTGGCCGTGCGCCTGCGCCGCCAGGCCGATGTGTTCGATCAGTTGCGCAGCGCCGCCGACGCCACCATGCGCGGCAACCACGACATTGCCGTGGCCGCGCGCCATGCGCGTGAAGTGGCGTCGCACGCCAGCGAAGAGGTGAGTGGCTCTCGCGCCACGGTGGAGGCCTCGTTGCGCGACATCCGCGAGCTGGCGATTGGCGTGGCCAGCATGGAGCAGCAGATCGCAGCGCTGCGCGAAGCGCTGATGCAGGTGGCACAGGCGTCTGAACAGATTTCGCAGATTGCCAAGCAGACCAACCTGCTGGCCATCAATGCCGCCATCGAGGCGGCGCGTGCCGGAGAATCCGGTCGCAGCTTTGCCGTGGTGGCCGGTGCGGTCAAGCAGCTTGCCGGCCAGACGGCAGAGGCCACGCAACGCATTGAGACCACGCTGGCGGATTTGTCGGGCCAGACCGATAAGCTGATCGGTGACAGCAGCGCCAACGTGGCGCGCGCCCAGCGTGTGGACACGGGCACACAAGCCATCGGTGCGGTGATCGGTGTGGCCGGCGAGGCCATCGCACGGTTTGATGCCGAAGCCACCAGCATTGCCGATTCCACCGCCGCCATCGAAGACGAGTGCGCCTCGCTGGCCCACGAGGTGGAGGCCATGGCCGAGGGCGTCAAGCAATCGAGCCACAACATCGACAGTGCGCAGCAGCAGTTGTCGGGCTTGCTGGCGGTATCGGAAACGTTGATCCGGCACACGGCCGCCACCGGTGTACAGAGCGCCGATACGGCGTTCATTGATGCCGTGCAGGCGACGGCGCGCAAGATCGGTGCGCTGTTCGAATCAGCCGTCGCGCGTGGTGACATCAGTGAAGGCGACTTGTTCGACCGCGCGTATCAGCCCGTTGCCAATACCGATCCGCCGCAGTATCTGGCGCGTTTCACGGCGTTTACGGATCGCGTGCTGCCAGCGCTGCAGGAGCCGCTACTGGGGCTGGACCCGCGCGTGGTGTTCTGCGCGGCGGTGGATGCCAACGGCTATCTGCCGACGCATAACCTGAAGTTCTCGCAGCCGCAGGGCAGTGACCCTGTGTGGAACGCGGCCAACAGCCGCAACCGCAGGCTCTTCACCGATCGCACCGGCCTGGGCGCCGCGCGCAATACGGAGGCCTTCCTGCTGCAGACCTATCGGCGTGACATGGGCAATGGTGCCTTTGCGATGATGAAGGATGTGTCGGCGCCGATCTATGTCAAAGGGCGGCACTGGGGTGGGTTGCGGATTGGGTACAAGGTGGCGGGGTAGGGCGCTGGGTCTGCTTCGGAAAGATGCATGGATGGGGGTGGGAACCTTGCCGATGGCGTTCGGAACCTTATGGGTCGTAGTTCGGAACCTGGGCAATGGAGTCTGGAACCCTTTTGATGGGGTTCGGAACTTCAAGCGCGGCGTTCAGAACCTCACCCGTGGTGTTGGGGAACTTCGCCAGTGGCGTTCTGAACCTCATCGGTGGTGTTCGGAACCCCGTCAGTGGAGTTCTGAACCTTGTTGATGGAGTCCGGAACTTCAATCCGTGGTGTTCTGAACCCCACACGTGGCGTTCAGAACGTCGTCGATGGGGTTCTGAACTTCCCTCTGGGGGCGTAGGGTGCTGATTGGCACTAGTGATGTGTCCCCCGTTTCGTCCCCTGCCGGGGCCGACTCACTTTCTCTGTCTTGCCAGAGAAAGTAAGCAAAGAGAGGCGCGCCCGAGATGGCGACTTCCCCTTGAATTTCCGTAACCGGGCGGAGACGGGGAAAACTCGCTGCGCTCAAACAGCTCCCCGTCTTTTTTCCGCCCGCTTACACAAATTCAAGGCGCCATCTAGGGCAGGAACGTCAAAGGACAAACCATCGCGGCGCAGGGGTTTGCGCTGCGATGGTTTCTTTTGGGGCTTGGGTGTTGGGCTTAGTGCTTGCGCGTGCCCAGGATCACCAGCACTGCTGCACCCAGCTCAAGTACGGCTACGAAGTACAGCCCCGCCGACAGGTGGCCCGTGCTCGTCTTCAGCCAGCCGATCATGTACGGCGCCACGAAGCCGGCCAGGTTGCCGATCGAATTGATGAGCGCGATGCCGCCAGCGGCTGCGGTACCGGCCAGGAACACGGCTGGAATCGACCAGAACACCGGGAACGCGGCCAGGATGCCGATGGCCGCCACGGTGAGTGCAACCAGCGCCAGCACCGGGGTGCCCAGCGTTGCACCCGTCGCGATCAGGCCCGCGCTGGCGATGATGGCGGCGATGGCGCAGTGCATGCGGCGTTCACCCGTGCGGTCTGAATGCGCGCCGTTCCACACCATCGCAATTGTGCCGGCGATAAACGGAATGGCGCTGATCAGCCCGATGTGGAAATTGCCCTGCACGCCCAGCTCCTTGATGATCGACGGCGTCCAGAAGGCGATGGTGGCGTTGCCGCTGACCACGCAGAAGTAGATTGCTGCGCAGATCCACACGCGGGCGTTGGACAGTGCCGCGCCAAACGAGGCGTGCTTGGCGGGGTCGCGGTTTTCCGCGTCGATGGCGCGGACGACGGCCTCCTGTTCAGCGGAGGAGAGCCACTTGGCCTGGCGCGGTGTTTCAGGCAGCCAGGCCAGCACGGCAAAGCCGGCCAGCACCGAAGGAATGCCTTCGAGCAGGAACAGCCATTGCCAGTTGGCGAGGTGGCCCACGCCTTCCATGGTGCTCATGATGAAGCCCGCCACCGGGCCACCCACCACGCCCGCAATCGCAAACGAGGTCATGAACAGGCCATTGATGCGCGCGCGGTAGGCCGACGGGAACCAGTACGTCAGATACAGCACCACGCCCGGGAAGAAGCCCGCTTCAAAAATGCCCAGCAGAAAGCGCAGCGCATAGAACGAGGCCGGCGTTTTCACGTAGATCATCGCCATCGAGGCCAGGCCCCAGAGGATGGTGATGCGCGCCAGCGTCTTGCGTGCGCCGATCTTCTCCAGCAGCAGGTTGCTCGGCACTTCAAACAGGAAGTAGCCGATGAAGAAGATGCCGGCACCCAGGCCGTACACCGCTTCGCTGAACTGCAGGTCCTGCAGCATCGACAGCTTGGCAAAGCCAACGTTGACGCGGTCGATCCACGCAAGGATGAACAGGAAGACCAGGAACGGCACCAGCCGCCAGGTGATGCGGCGGTAGGTGGCGTCCAGTGCGGTGCCGTGGGGTGGGCTGCTGGCCGGGTCCGTGCGGTCGGCCGGCAGGGCTTGGGTTTGCGACATGGTTTCCTCCAATAGCGTGCAAGGGCGTCTGCGCGTTGTTGTCAAAACGCAGGCGTGAGTGGGGCCGGACGCGTCTGTAGCGCGCCTTGTCTTCGTGGCTTAGAGAACCGCCTGCGTGGCCCGGACGCCGGCGGGGAAGGTGCTGTCTAGTCGATCACCGCAGCGCAGCCTCCACCGCCCGGCCGACGCGCAGGATGCGCGCATCGTCATTGGCGAGACCGCACAGCGACAGGCCAACCGGCAGCTCGCCGGCGGCATGGACAGGCAGCGTCAGCGCGCAGCCGTCCAGGAAGTTGATGACGCTCGGGTTGCGCAGCGTCAGCGCATTGGTGCGGAAGAACTGGGCGTCATCCGCTTCGAGCGGAGCCACTTCCGGCGGCACGATGGCTACCGTCGGCATCAGCCACGCATCGAAGTTGCCCAGGCGCTTGCGTGCTGTGGCGATCATGCGCTCGCGTGCGTCCAGCACGTCGATGTAGGCGGCGGCGCCCATCTGTTCACCACGGCGGATGCGTGCGGCTACGCGCTGGTCGTATTGCGCCTCGGCACGCGCCAGCACCGGGCGATGCCACGCCCAAGCTTCAGCCGCCGTGAGGCCGCCACCACCGTTGATTTCGGGCAGTTGCAGCAGTTCGGGAAAGTCGAAACGCACGATATGCGCGCCTGCACGTTCGAGGCGTTCTACGGCGCGGTTGAATGCCTTGGAGACGACGTCGTCGAGATCCGCCCCCACGTAGTCCTGCGTGATGCCGAAGCGCAGGCCGGCCAGCGGTACTGCATCTGTGTCGAGCGTTTCACCGCTCAGGATGGCATCGACGATGGCGCAGCAATCCACCGAGTTGGTCAGCGGCCCACCGGAATCGAGCGAGGTGGACAGCGGCACGCCGCCCGTCATCGGTACGCGGCGTGCGGTGGGTTTGAAGCCAGTCAGATTGCAGAAGGCCGACGGAATGCGGATTGAGCCGCCCGTGTCGGTGCCCAGGGCCGCCACCGCCATGCCACCCGCCACCGTGACTGCGCCGCCCGAGGTGGAGCCGCCCGCCGCACGCGTGCCGTCTGCCGGCGTGCGCGGCGTGCCGTAGTGCGGGTTCAGGCCCAGGCCCGAGAACGCGAATTCGCTCATGTTGGTGCGGCCGAGCAGCACGGCCCCGGCAGCACGCAGGCGGGCGACTGCAGCAGCATCCGCAGTGGCGGGCGGTTGATGCGCCAGCGCACGCGAGCCTGCAGCCGTCACCTGGCCCGCCACATCAAACAGATCCTTGATTGACACCGGCAGGCCTGCCAGCAGCGACGGCACGTTGCCCGCCGCGCGGGCGGCATCAGCGGCGCGCGCCATGGCGAGCGCCGCTTGCGCGTCGATGCTCACATAGGCGGCGCCACCGGCAGCGCGATGCGATTCGGCACGCTGCAGCGCGGCTTCCGTCAGCGCAACGCTGGTGGTGCGGCCGCTGGCAAGTTCAGCGGCCAGGGCGCGGATCATGTTCGGGCGGGGCGTCATCATGCGGGGAGTCTCCGATGTTTCCGATGAGGTGGGGCGCTTCAGCCTTCAACAGGCAGCGTGTCGACAGCATAGCGATGACGCAGCTCGCTGCCCGACACGGGGTCGATCAACGCCATGTCAAAGGCCTCGCCAAAACCGAGTTCGCCGATGATGGGCTGCGTGCCGCAGAACATGGCGGTGCCCACCGGCAGCGTGTCGGCACCGGTGTAGCGGCGGATCAGGTCGCGCGGGTCGAGCATGCGCGTGACGCTGCCTTCCTGGTACAGCGCGGTCTGGCCGTCGCGGGTGCGCCAGGTTTTCATCTGCAGGCGGTCCCAGTGATCGGCCAGCGCTTCGAAGCGCCACACGTCGCGGCTCACGGGCTTGGCGCACATCTGCTTGGAGACCGTCACGCCATAGGCTTCGACCTTGCGATCGGTGTGATCCGAGCCGATGCCGACCAGCAGGCCCATCGGCGTGGAATACAGCACGAACTCTGCCTCGCCCGACGAATCGGCACCGGGGATCTCTACGCGCGCATCGGTGGTCAGCAGCGCGTGCGATACGCGATAGAAGCACGGCACACGCGCCGGGCGTGCCACGCCAATGGCTTCCAATTCGGCGATGTGGTGTTCCACGGCTTCGGCATCGCGGCCGGTCCAGCCGGCAATGACGAGGTGGTCGACGGTCACGTCAATGGGGCCGTGGCCGATCAGGTTCAGGTGCAGCGTGGTCATGCGGTATCCGGGAAAGACAGGGGGGAACGGGAAATCAGAGCGTGCGGATGATCGTGCGGCGGAACTCGTCGATGTGCTCGCGGATGGCCTCGCGCGCGGCGGGCACGTCGCGGCGCTCCAATGCATCGAGCACGGCGAGGTGCTCGTCGTACACGTTCTGCAGGTGTTGCGGCTCCGATAGCGAAAGGAACCAGAAGCGCGCCTGCTTTTCATGCAGACCGCGCAGCAGTTCGGCCAGCACGCGGTTGCGCGAGGCGGCCGAGATTGCGAGGTGGAACTTGAGGTCCAGCGCCGCCAGCGCGGCAATGTCGCGGTGCTCGATCAGCGCGGGCGATGCATCGACGATGGCGCGCATGGCCTCAAAGTCGGCCGGGTGGGCGCGCTCGGCGGCCAGCGTCACGCACAGGATCTCGTTGGTCGCGCGCACCTCAATCATGTCGAGCACGTCGTTGAGCGACAGCGGCGTCACCAGCACGCCCTTGCGCGGCAGGATCTGCACCAGGCCTTCCACTTCCAGGCGATGCAGGGCCTGGTGGACCGGGGTGCGGCCCAGACCAAGCAGCGTGCCGAGCTGCGCCTCGTTGAGCGGCTCCCCGGGGCGGAATTCACACGCCATGATGCGGCGCTTGATCTCGCCGTAGGCAAGCTCGCGCAGGGCAGCGCCCTTGGGGGCATGCGCGGTGGGTTCAGCAGCGAACGGCGCGGGCGCTTCAGCGGTAACAAGCTTGATCGGGCGCGACATGAGAGGGTCTCGTGTTCCGTAAAAGTCGAGTGATGGTATTGTGATATATCACTGAGCGTCAAGGCATCCACACGCCACATTGGCCTAGGGATTGCCCTGATCCGGCACGCTCTGGTTGTCTCTGATATTTGTTATAGACTGCAACAAATTTCACGGAGACAGCCATGAAGATCGCCATCATCGGCGCGGGCATCGGCGGGCTCACGCTCGCGTTGATGGCCGAGCGCCAGGGCTTCGAGGTCGAGGTGTGGGAGGCGGTGCAGACGCTGCGTCCGCTGGGCGTAGGCATCAACCTGCTGCCGCACGCCGCGCGCCAATTGTGCGAGCTGGGGCTCGAAGACACACTCAGTGCGTTGGCGATCCGCACCTCCGCGCTGGCTTACTACAACCGGTTCGGTCAGCCGATCTGGCACGAGCCGCGTGGGCTGGCAGCGGGCTACGACTGGCCGCAGTTCTCCATCCACCGCGGCCAGTTTCAGATGGCGCTGGCTGATGCCGTGAGTGAACGGCTTGGGCCCGATTGCATCCGGCTCGGTCACAGCTTTGATGCCATCCAATCGACGGGTGAGGGTGGCGGCCCGGTGCGCTTCACGTTACGCGATCGCGCCAACGACACGCTCGTCGAATCATCGGCCGACGTGCTGATCGGTGCCGATGGCATCCACTCTGCCGTGCGCCGCCAGTTCTATCCGACCGGTGACGCACCGCGCTTTGCGAGTCGCATGCTCTGGCGTGCCACCACGGAAGCCGCACCCTACCTCGATGGCCGCACCATGTTCATGGCCGGCCATCAGGACCAGAAATTCGTCGCCTACCCGATCTCGGAGCCACTGCGGCAGCAGGGCCGCTCGCTCATCAACTGGATTGCCGAGCTGCGCGTGCCCGACGAAGCGCCGCCGCGCAGCGACTGGAACCGCGAGGTCGACCGCGCCATCTTCCGCAGCGCCTTTGCCGACTGGAAATGGGATTGGATCGACATTCCCGCGCTCATCGACGGCGCGCAGGCGGTGTATGAGTTTCCGCTGGTCGACAAGGACCCGCTGCCGCGCTGGACCTTCGGCCGCGTCACGCTGCTGGGCGACGCAGCGCATCCGATGTATCCGATTGGCTCGAACGGCAGCGCGCAGGCCATTCTCGATGCGCGTGCGCTGGTCGAGTGCCTGCTCGCCACGCGCGACACCGGCATCGCCCTGCGTGAGTATGAAGCCGATCGCCTGCCGCGCACGGCCGGCATCGTGCTGCGCAACCGGCTGAACGGCCCGGAGCAGGTCATGCAGCTCGCACACGAACGCGCGCCGCAAGGCTTCGCTCGCATCGATGACGTGATCCCGCGCGCCGAGCTGGAAGGGATTGCGATGCGCTATAAAAAACTGGCCGGCTTTGATCCGCAATCGCTGCGTGACCAGCCGGCGATGCCGGAACGCACACGCGTACCCGCCTGACCCAACACCGCCGGAACACCAGAAGAGGAGAGGAGACCCATGATCATCCGCCGCACCATCTGCGCCGCTGCCGCGCTCTTGCTCGTGACTGCCGCCCATGCCGAGATCGTGGTTGGCGTGAGCCTGTCGACCACCGGGCCGTCGGCCTCGCTCGGCATCACGCAGAAGAACTCGCTGACGTTCTATCCGGACGCCATCGGCGGCGAGAAGCTGCGGTTGGTGCTGGTGGACGACGCCTCCGACCCGAGTACCGGTGCACGCATGGCGCGCAAGCTGGTGACGGAGGACCACGTGGACCTGATCGTCGGTTCGTCCGCCGTGGCGCCGTCGATAGCAATTGCGGAAGTCGCCACAGAATCGCAGACGCCGCAGTTGTCGCTCGCCCCCGTGGAGCTGAAACCGGGCAAGGGCGATTGGACGTATCGCCTGGCGCAGCCGATCTCGCTGATGGCCGAGGCGATTGCCGCGCGCATGGCGTCGAGCGGCGTCAAGACCGTCGGCTTCATCGGGTTTGCCGATGCGTACGGCGAGAGCTGGTTGAAGGACTTCACCGCCGCCGCCACGCCAAAGGGCCTGAAGGTGGTGGATGTGGAGCGCTATGCGCGCGCCGATACCAACGTGACCGGGCAGGTTGCCAAGCTGATCAGCTTCAAGCCTGATGCGATTCTCGTGGCGGGTGCTGGTACGGGCGCCGCGCTGCCGCACACTTCGCTGCGTGATCGCGGCTATGCCGGGCCGATCTATCAGACGCACGGTGCTGCCACCAAGGACCTGATCCGTATCGGCGGCAAGGCCGTCGACGGGGCGATCCTGCCGGCCGGGCCGGTGATCGTGGCCGAGCAGTTGCCAGACAGCCATCCGAGCAAGAAGACTGCGCTGGAGTACGTGACGCGCTACGAAAAGGCCTACGGGCCTGATTCGCGCACGCAATTCGGCGCCCACACGTGGGATGCGCTGCAGGTGCTCCAGCGCATCGTGCCGGTGGCGCTCAAGACGGCCAAGCCGGGCACGCCGGAGTTCCGCCGCGCGCTCAAGAACGCGTTGGAAACCGAGCGCGACATCGTCGTCTCGCACGGCGTGCTGAACTACACGGCGGCCGACCACTTTGGCTTTGACGCGCGCGGCCGTGTGCTGCTGACCGTGGATCACGGCAAGTGGAAGCTGCTGCCCGCCGATCAAGCTGTCGTGAAGAACTGAAGTTCTTCTCAGTTCATGGCTGACGGGCACGCGGCCAACGATAATCGACGGATTCCGTATGCCTGACGCCACCATGCCGCGCCATCCCAGAGCCGACGATTTGTACCCAGCCGTTGCTGAATCCGGTCAGTTCAATCCGCATATCGCGGACGTGGAGTACGGCGCGCTCGACGGGTTGATCGGCTATGCGGTGCGGCGTGCGCAGTTGCATATCTACGAAGATTTTGTGCGCTCGCTGCAGGCGTGGAACATCACGCCGCCGCGCTTCTCGGCCATGACCGTGATCGCGCACAACCCCAATCTCAAGCTGACCGAGCTGGCCAACATCCTGGGGGTAGCGCGCTCTGGTGCGGTGCTGCTGGTCGATACGTTGGAAGCCATGGGCATGGTCGAGCGGCAGCCGTCGCCGACGGACCGGCGTGCTTTCCGGCTGGTGCTGACGGCCAAGGGCGCGACCACGCTCGACGAGATTACGCGCGCGGTCACCGCACACGACGCCCGTGTGACGGCCCATCTGTCCGGTGAGGAGAAGCAGCGCCTGCTGGCGTTGCTCAACAAGTTGGCATCGGGACCAGATGCCGGTTGATGGCGCCTGAATGAAAACGGCCCGGGGTTTGAACCGATTCCGGGCCGCAACATCGTCTTTGGGTTGGCTTAGCGCTTGTCTGCGTCGATGGCCTTTTGCCAGAGGTCTTTGTCGGGCGGGTAGAGCGAATCGAAGTGTTCGCGCAGTGTGCAGATCTCCTGCACGATCTCGAACGGAAAGCCCTGGCGGCCACCGCGGTCATCGATCTGCAGGCTGTCGAGGTAGCGCCGGCAGCCAATGAAGTCGACCCATTTGGCGGCGATGGTGTTGATGATGCGTGGGAATTTGCGGCCGAGCTCAATCGGCCGGACCCCCTCCGGCAAGGACGCAAGCCAGCGGATGGCATCGCGGTTGAGCGCGAAGTCATCGGGTTTTGCTTCTTTGCGTTGGGACACGGGATCGTGAGTCATGTCGGATGCACTTCCATGGGACTTAGTGTACGCCGCCATCGGCCCGATCGGCAGCCCGACGGGCGTGGGTCTTGACGCACCACCTGTTTGATTCGACCGTTGCGCACGCCGACGTTCCCCCGGTGTTTCCGGTTCGAGGCGCGCTACGCGCCGCCTGATCCAGTCTTACCCTCAAGTTTTGTGCAGGGCTGCCGATAAGCCAAGCGCGGTTTGGTTCATTGGTGGCCCCGAGCATCCACCTGGGTCGTAGACCCGAATGGCCAAAACGACGTCAGTGTCGGCTGACGTGCCGCATCCCTATTTCAATCAAAACCGGACTTCGAGCCGAGGCGGGCAGGGTATGAAGCGAATCGATGCGAACCAATTGCGTGTCGGTATGTTTGTGATGAAGCTGGGTGGGTCCTGGCTGAAGCATCCGTTCTGGCGTTCGCAGTTTCAGTTGTCGCACCAGGGCCAGATCGATGACATCCTCAAGGCGGGGATCACCGAGATCTGGATCGACCCAGAGCGCGGCGAGGACATTGTTGCTCAGGGCCTGATGCCCAAGCTGGCACCGGTTGCCGCACCCGAGCCCGAACCGCTCACGCGCGAGACCCTGGCCGCCCGTCCGCCGATCACGCCCACGTCGCTCAAGGAAGAGTGGCAGCACGCCCAGAAGCTGATGCAGAACGGCAAGGCGACGCTCGGCCACATGTTTGCCGAAGCCCGCATGGGCCGTGCACTGGAGACCGACAAGGCGCTGCTGCTGGTGGACGACGTGTCCAACTCGCTGGCGCGTAACTCTTACGCACTGATCGCCCTGGCGCGCCTGAAGAACAAGGATGACTACACCTACCTGCATTCGTTTGCCGTCTGTGCGCTGATGGTGGCGCTGGCGCGCACGCTGGGCCTGCCGGAAGACGAGATCCGCGAATGCGGCCTGGGTGGTCTGGTGCATGACATCGGCAAATCTGCCATGCCGCGCACGCTGCTCGACAAGAGCACGGCGTTGACCAAGGATGAGCTGGCGCTGCTGCAGACCCACGCCGTGGGCGGCCATCACCTGCTGTTGGGTACCGGCCAGTTCAGCGAGATCGCACGCGAGATCTGCCTGCACCACCATGAGCGTATCGACGGCAGTGGCTATCCCGATGCTCAGAAAGCCGACGGGATCAGCCTGTGGGCCAAGATGGGCGCCATCTGCGACGTGTACGACACGCTCACCTCCAGCAGCCCGTACCACCATGCGTGGTCGCCAGCGCAGGCGCTCAAGTACATGATGGCCCGCACCGACACGCAGTTCGATCGCACGGTCTTCCAGGCCTTCACGCGCAGTGTGGGTATCTACCCGGTCGGCACGCTGGTCAAGCTGCGCACCAACCGCCTGGGTGTCGTCGTCAACCAGAACGAGGCGTCCGCCCTCAAGCCGGACATCGTGGTGTTCTATTCCGGCAATACCAAGACCCGCGTGCGCCCCGAGCGCATCAGCCTGGGCAAGTCGGACGATTCCATCGTTACCGTGGAAGATGCCGCCACCTGGGGCCTGTCGGACGAGGAAGTCTCCGACATGTGCTTAGTCTGAACGTGAACCGAAGCGCCGCCCAAGTGCGGTGCTGTTCATTTGGCAAGCCCCTTCAGTTTTTGTGTCTTTTTCTTAACACGGTCTTCAATAAACTTCATGTCGCACCCCTCTAAAGTGGGGTACCGTTGAGTCGTTGATTTTTACGTTGTTGATCGATTGCCACAAAGAGCAACGGCAGCAACCTGTCAAACAAACGATTCGGTCTTCCGGGGGGTGACATGAACGTTTCCAACATGCTGCATGCGGTCTCGGACTGGGCAATCCGGTCGCGGGCCTTCAATGTCACGCAATCGGTTGCGCACCATCGCACCGAGAGCGATGCACTGTCGCACTGGAAGCTCGATATCTGGCACAAGAGTGTGCCGTTCCTGTTCGAGGGCGGGCTGGCCGAGCCCGCGCACCAGCTGTTTCCCAAGCATCTGGCACACGCCGATTGGGTGGACGATCTCCATCACCATCTGAGCCAGCTGGTGGGCGTGCGCCGCGAGCAGTGCCAGATCGACATCCGTGCGGTGACGGGGCTGGCGCAGTCGCCGTGCTCGGTGCACTCGTTTCCGAGCATGCTGGTGTTTGCGCATCAGCATTGCCGGCGCATTCCGCACAGCACCGATGCCGACTTTGCCGCCAACAAGCGCCACGTGTTCCGCTACGCGGATCAGACCAACGTGTTCCGTGCCTATGACTTTGCGGGCGGCGAACTCTTCTTCATGAACGAGTGGGGCGCGCACCATTTCGCCGCGCTGGCGCTGCAGGCACGCACGCAGAATCGCGTGTTGCTGGTGGATGCCGAGGTGCGCCATGCGCGGTCTGCGCTGGGGCTGCGTCGGCTGCTGGATGGTTTCCACGTGATCGCCGCGCGCCGCCAGGGGCAACAGCGCTATGGCACGCGCTTGTCGGAAGCGCTCGCCAGCCACCAGGTGCCGCATCGCTGGATGCACGGCCGCCGCGAGACCGAGGGCTTCGAACTGTGCTTCCTGCCCAGGTCTGACCGATTTGCCAACTGCGTGGGCGAGCAACTCGTGCGCGACGGCTGGTTCGACTACGGCGCGTGGCTGGCCAACCTGCACGATGCGACGGAAGTGGGCATGCCGGCCCAGCGTGCCGAGACTGCACGCAAGGCCCGCTCGAACTGGAAACGCGTGCCAGTGCCGAGTCTTGGCATGCCGACGGGGCTTGCACCGGGCTTTGCGCACACGCGCCTGTAATACAGAGGCACTACGCTCGCGGGTTGTTCTGCCCTCCGCCTGACGGATTGCTGAATCCGGCGGCTGGTGTCAGAATTCGCAACTTGGTTGCATTGAGGTGCGCAAAGTGTGATGACACGGCGTACCCGCTCCCGCGTTTCCTGACCGTGCGTTCCTTCCGCTCCTCCTTCCTGCATCTGCGCTGGCTGGCTTGCCTGCTGGCCGTGCTGCTGCTGTTCGGTCAGCAGGGCGCGTTGCGGCATGCGCTGTCGCACTGGGGCGAAGAGACACCGCTTGAGCTGAGCGTTACGGCCAAATCAGCCGGTGCCGAGCGCAGCAATCAGCCCGCCCAGGAACACGCTGCCTGTCTGCAGTGCGCCGCCTTTGCTGCGCTTGCCGCGGCGTTGCCGGTTCTGCTGCTATTGCGTTTGCGCAGCACGCGGCGCTGGCACTTCCCGCATTTCGGCTTTCGCGCCGCGGCGCCGGTCTTTTCGGTGGCCGTCTGTTCGCGCGATCCACCGTTCTACCTTTGATTCTCGACTTGCCTGTCGGCCTGCGCGCTGTTGTGTTGATGCATGCGCGGGCCGCTGTTTGACGCATTCGCTCGATTCAAAGGTCTTTCCATGATTCCGTTCCAGCCTGCCAAGCTGGTGGTGGCGCTTGCCGCCGTGCTGCCATCCTTTGCCTCCGTTTCCGCTCTGGCTCAAGAAGCCACGGCACAAACGCCTCCAGCCAGCCCCGCCACCAATGCCGCGCCTGCCACGTCAGCGGCACCGGCCACCAACGTGCGCGATCTCAGCGAAACCCGCGTCACCGCCAAGCGCCTGGATGCGGCACGCAATGCGCTGTCGCCGGACACCGGCAGCTCCGTCTACAAGTTTGATACCGACGACATTGCCCGCCTGCCCCTGGGCGATGCCACGCCGCTGAACCAGGTGCTGCTGCAAGCGCCGGGCGTGGTGCAGGATTCGTACGGCCAACTGCACGTGCGCGGCGATCACTCCAACCTGCAATACCGCATCAACGGCGTGATCGTTCCCGAGCCGATCAGCGGTTTCGGGCAGATGCTCGACACGCGCTTCGCCAGCCAGATCAACGTGCTGACCGGCGCGCTGCCAGCGCAGTATGGCTATCGCACGGCGGGCATTGTGGACATCACCACCAAGGGCGCTTCCACCGATGAAGACGGCGAGCCCAAGGCCTTTGGCGGCGAGATCGGCACCGTGCTCGGCAGCAACGCCACGCACGAGGTCAATGCGCAGATCCACGGCACGAAAGACCGCTTCAGCTATTACCTGTCGGGCGTGTTCGCCGAGAACAACCTTGGCATCGAGAACCCCACGGGCAATCGCAACGCCACGCACGACCACACCACGCAGAACAAGTCGTTCGGCATGCTGTCGTACCTGCTCGATAACGACAGCCGCGTGAGCTTCATGTTCGGCTCGTCCAACGGCCGCTTCCAGATTCCGACGCGACCCGGGCTCACCCCGCAGTTCACGCTCGACGGCGTGGTGCCGCCGGCATCGGAAGCGCTCAATGCCAATCAGCGCGAGAAGACCGATTTCCAGATCCTGACGTATCAGCAGAAGGTGTCGCCCAAGCTGGACTACCAGGTGTCGGTGTTCCGCCGCTCCAGCCGGATCGATTACACGCCCGATCCGATCGGGGACCTCGTCTACAACGGCGTAGCGGCAGACCTCACGCGCCGCAACGAGGCCTACGGCCTGCAGGGTGACGCGAGCTACAAGCTCAATGACAAGCACACGCTGCGTGCCGGCGTGTTCGTGCAGCGCGAGCGCTTCGGCACCGACAACACCTCCAGCGTGTTCCCTGCGGACGACACCGGCGCGCAGACCAGCGGCACGCCGTTCACCGTTGTCGATAACCACAGCGGTACTGGCACGACGATGGGCGTCTACCTGCAGGACGAGTGGAAGCCGACCGACAAGCTCACCGTCAACTACGGCGCGCGCTATGACCACGTCAACACCATCGTCAGCGAGCAGCAGTTGAGCCCGCGCGTGGGCCTGACCTACGACCTGACGTCGCGCACCCGCGTGCATGCCGGTTACGCGCGTTACTTCACGCCGCCGCCGACCGAGAAGTTTGACAGCACCTCGGTGGCGAGCTTCCTCGGCACGACCAATGCACTGCCGTCGGATGCCAACACGGCGGTCAAGTCGGAGCGCTCGAACTACTTTGACCTGGGTGTCTCGCACCAGCTGACGCCGCACCTCACGGTGGGCCTGGATGCGTACTACCGCGACGTGCGCCACCTGCAGGATGAAGGCCAGTTCGGCAATGCGCTGCTGTACTCGGCGTTCAACTACGACCGCGGCCGCATCTACGGCCTGGAAGGCAGCGCCAACTATCGCAACGGCAACCTGGGTGCGTATGTGAACGTGGCGGTATCGCGCGCACAGGGCAAGGGCATCGAGACGGGTCAGTTCAACTTCGGTGCGGATGAGCTGGCCTTTATCAACAGCCACTGGGTCAACCTGGACCACGATCAGCGCCTGACCGCTTCGGCTGGCGTGTCCTACCTGTACGCGGGCACGACTTACACCAGCGACGTGCTGTTTGGCTCGGGTTTGCGCAGCGGCTTCGCCAACACCGATCACCTGCCGGCCTACTGGCAGATGAACCTCGGTGCCGCGCGCGACTTCAATTTGCCGATGCTCGGCAAGTTCAAGACGCGCCTGACCGTGCTGAATATCTTCGACCGCAGCTACGAGTTGCGCGATGGCACGGGCATTGGCGTGGGTGCGCCGCAGTTTGCGCCGCGCCGCACGTTCCTGCTGTCGGTCAGCAAGCCGTTCTGATGGCGCGTGGACGTCCGGGCTCCGACGGGGGAGCTTAAACGTCCGGCACCGGACCGCAAAGGTCCGACGTCGGCTCTCGGGGGTGCGACCACGGAGGTCGATGGGTCCAGCGTCGGACCTTTGAGGTCCGGCGCCGGAGGTCTGAGGTCCGACGTTGCACCTAAAAGGTGCGCGCGCGGACGTCGCAAGGTCCGACGCCGGAGGTTTGAGGTCCGAAGGTGGACCTCCGAGGGGCGATGCCGGTGCTTCGAGATCCGGCATCACAGGTCAAAGCTCCGGCGTTGCGGGTGCCAGGTGCGGGCACCCCGCGCATCGTCACATCGGCGGGACGAGACCGTCCTTGCCCACCAGCACGCGCTGCGCCGTCAGCGCGCCTTGCGCATCGGCGCGTACGAACAGCACCACGTGCGCGCCGGCCGTCAGTTCATCACGCCGCCCCGGCGCAAAGGTGACGATCGGCACCTCGGGCGGCACCACGATGCGCTGCTCCCCATCCTTGTACTTGACCGACAACGTGCGGCCCTGCGCGCCTGTCATGGCGCCGGCCTGCTCGACCGTGCCGTTGGTCATGGAGCTGTTCGGGCCCAGGTCATACGGGCGATGGCCATCACCTGTGCCACGCATGGCGTCGGGAAACACGTGCACTTCCAGCGCGCGCAAGGTGCCATCGGGTTGCTTCACAGCGGCCGTGCCGATATAGCTGCCGGCCTGGATGGCTGACGGCTCGATCGGGGCGACTTCCGTGACGGTCACCTCAGCGGGCAGGGTGACGGTGGCCTTGTTCCCCGCCTTGTCGGCCACGTCGATGGTGTTGCCGTGCGTGGCGAGGATGGTCGCGCGCACGCGGGTGGGCGGCGTGCTGTCGGCGGCGAAGGTGGTTTGCGTGAAGAGCGAGGCGGCAGCGATGGCCAGTGCGGCGAAGTTGCCGGCTGTGGGAGACAGGCGTGGCATGGCGGTTTCCAATGGGATACGCCCAAGCGTGGGCGGGGGTGGACGGCTAGTCCGAGCGCCAGTGTAAAGCGCAGGCTGCGCATGCGCTGGCGGCACAGCAGCACGTGGCGCGCAACGCGCGGCGGGTGCGTCGATGTGCTGCTGTTGGCGTTGGCGGTATCGGCGGTGCGTGACCAGGGTGCAGCAAGGCAGATGCCTGCACGGCAGGGCGGTGCGTGCCGTGCTTGCGTGGTACGCCGGTTGCGTCGGCTTGCCAGGGGCCAACACGCCATGCCAAGCAGGAGCCCGACCATGAAGCCGCAGAAGCATCCTTCGCAACACAAGCCCGGCGCCGAGCGTCAGGCGCGCGACGACCCTGTCGATCGTGCCAAACCGAATCTCCCCGTTTTGCCCAGCGAGAGCGCGGTCGGCGAGGAAGACCCGGGAGACTTCGAGAACGCATCCATCCGCCGGGATGACGGCCATCGCAACCCTGGCGCCGCACCGCCGCGAGAGCGCTAGGCTCGCCCGCGCCGCGTCTGCTGCTGCCCGCCGAGCAACGCCAGCCAGCGACGCAGTGGTGTGAGCCATGCCCACCGGTAGGGTGGTCCAACGGGCACGAGCACGCGCAGTTGTGCGCCGTCCGGCCGGTCCGCATACAAGCCCCACCAGCCGGAAGTCTCCAGCACGTACGCATGGCCCTCCGTAAAGGTCTGGCGGACCCGGTACGCCTCGCCGGCCAGCCAGCGCGGCGGGTGCTCCAACGTGATGCTGCCTGCCAGAACCACGATGGTGGTGCGGGCCGGCAGCCATTCAAGGCGGGATTCACCGGTCAGCAAGGCAGGCCATTCGGTGTGGAGTGGGGTGTCGGGGGTGCTGGCAGTCATGTCGATCTCCTGTGCATGACTGCAGCCTAAGCATGTGCCCTGGGCCGTAACAGACACAGAAAGCGCCGCTTGCACCACAACAGCGCCCGCATTGCGCCCATCTGTTGCGGTACAGTTTTGCGTTGTCTGTATCTGTTGCGGTGAAGTCCTTGCCTGCATGATCTGCGGGAGATTCTCACCGTCACCCGCCCGTCATGACCGTCACCGAGTTGACCCTCCCGCCCATGCAGCCTGCACAGCCTCTCTATCGGATGCTGGCTGATCACTACCTCGGCGCAATTCGCAGCGGGGTGCTGATGCCGGGCGAACGCATGCCGTCGGTGCGCACGCTCATGCGTACACATGGGGTGAGCCTGTCAACGGCGCTGCAGGTGTGCCGGCATCTCGAAGCCGAGGGCTGGCTGGAAGCGCGCGAGCGCTCGGGGTATTTTGTGCGCCAGCCGCGCCGTGCCTTGCTTGCGCCGGTCAAGGAGCCGGAGGTGGCCACGCCGGATCCGGCTGCTTACGTGGGCGTGCATGCGCGCGTGTCGGCCATCGTGGCGCGTGGGCAGCAGGCCAATGCGCGTGTTGATCTGTCGGGGGCGAGCGGGGCGCCGGCGCTGTATCCGTCGGCCGCACTCAACCGGATCACCACGCAGGTGCTGCGCCGGCATCCGTTCCTGCTTACGCAGGCCGTGACGCCCAATGGGCACCCAGAACTGCAGATCGCCGTGGCGCGCCGCGCGCTCGACATGGGGATGCAGATTGCACCGGACGAAGTGGTTGTCACGCATGGCTGCATCGAAGCTGTGAACCTCGCGTTGCGTGCGGTGGCGCAGCCGGGCGACACGGTGGCGGTGGAATCGCCCACGTACTACGGCTTGCTGCAAGTGCTGGAGAGCCTGGGCATGCGCGCGGTGGAGATTCCCACCAGCCCGCGCACCGGCATGTCGCTTGAAGCGCTGGAAATGGCGGTGCAGGCATACGACAACATCCGGGCGGTGGTGGTGGTGCCCAACCTGCAAAACCCGCTGGGCAGCATCATGCCCGACGCGGCCAAGCGGCGCATGGCGGCCTTCTGCGAGCAACACAACATCGCCCTGATTGAAGACGACACCTACAGCCCGCTGGCCGACAGCAACACACCGCTCAAGGCACTCAAGGCGTGGGACCGCACGGGCAACGTGATTTACTGCGCCTCTTTGAGCAAGACGGTGGCACCCGGCCTGCGCCTGGGCTGGATGACAGCCGGGCGCTGGCAGGAGCGTGTGCAGATGCTGAAGTTTGCGCAGTCGCGGCCGAACGATTCGCTGCTGCAGGTGGTGGCCGGACGCTTTGTTGCCTCGGGGGCATATGACCGCCATATCCGCACGCTGCGCCAGACATTGCGCGAGCAGCGCGAGCGTATGGCGGAGTCGATTGCGGAGTGCTTTCCGGCCGGTACGCGGTTGTCGGTGCCGTCGGGCGGGTTGGCGATGTGGGTGGAGTTGCCGACCAACGTGTCGTCAGTGGCCTTGTTTGATGCAGCGCTCAAGCACAGCATCCGCATTGCGCCGGGAACGATGTTCTCGAACCTGAACCGCTTCGATCATTTCTTCCGCATCTGCTTCGGGCTGGAGCCCTCGGCCAACCTGGAGGCTGCGTTGGCCACGCTGGGCGAGCTGACGCGGCAACTCACCGAGGCGTAATCGAGGCGCAATCGAGGCGCAACTACCGGCACCAGGCCGGCATGGCTGCGTGCGACTCCAGACCCTGCACGCTCTGTGCGATCTGTTGCGACCACTGCTGCACCAACTGCTGAGTCGATGCCACCACCGCATCGACACCCGCGCTGGCCGGTGCCGTCAACGTGTTCTGGCAGGTGAGGGCGGCGGCCGGGCCCTGCGTTTGCGTTGCCGTATCACGCGCCACACGCCAGGTCACCAGCGCCGTCACGTTCTGGCCGGGGCGCGCGTCATAGCTGCGCATGTCCGCAGCAATGCGGTAGAGCGGCACGCCCGCAGGCGCTACGCCGCCGCCAACATCCACCGCTGACAGTGCGCCGGCCAGATTGGCCGACAGCGCATCACGCAGTTCCGAGCCGAAGGGTGACGCCCACCGCTGTTGCTCCAGCGCCTGCACTTCACTGTCAGACGTACGCAGCACGATCTGCGGCTTGTCCAGGCGTTCAGGCACACGCACGCCTGACAGGCGGAAAGCGCGCTGGAAGCGTGCATCGGGCGCGGGCGCTTCGTTGCGCAGCGACAGCGTATGCAACGTCGGCTCGGGCGAGGCGCACGCCGCTACCAGAGCGGCAGCGGCAACGGCGCCGGCCAATCGAAGAGAAGACGACAGCATCGACGTTTGCATCATTGCGCATCCTTTGCCTTGCCCCGGATCAGCGCTTCGGGGTGGGTTTGCAGGTAATCGGTCAGCACGCGCACCGAGGCGGCGGCCTTGGCGACCTGTTCCAGCGTGTCGCGTGCGTTGCGTTGCAGCGGCGCGTCGTCGGAGAAGGTCTGGCGCGCGGTCTCCAGCGTACGGCGTGCCTCCGCCAGTGTTTCCTTCATTTGCGGAGCCAGGTCGCTGTTCACCGTCTTGGCCAGCTGTTCAGTCTGCTTGAGCGTGGCGTCCAGCGTGCCGAGCGCGCGATGCATGTCCTGGCCGATTTGCTCGAACGGTACCTTGTTGAGCTTTTTGGCAATGCCGGCGAGCTGCGCTTCAATGTCGTCGGTTGGATTGTCGGCGGTCGGGAAGACATAGGCGCCGTCGCGTTCGCGCATGCCGAAGCGAGGCGGCGTCTTCTCGCGGTCGCCCGGGTCGACAAAGTCGAGTTGCACGAATTGCTGGCCGGTCAGCAAGCTGGCGTTTTTCAACTGCGCGCGCATGCCGTTCTTGATGAGCACGTCGAACTGTGTGCGGACATCCTCGGCTGCGTGTTGCGGGTTGTCGTCGCGAATGTCCATGCCAAAGCGCGTCGGGTACAGCGTGGCAGTGACGGGCAGCACGAACTCATGATGCTTCTTGCTGTAGTGGATGCCGATCGATTTGATCTCGCCCACATTGATGCCCTTGAACTCCACCGGTGCACCCACGGTCAGCCCGCGCAGGGAACGATGGAAGTACATCACCACCGTTTGCGAAATGTGCTCCGGATCCTTGAGTGCCGTGGCTTCGTTGCGCACGAGCTGATACTCGGTGTTGGGCGTGGCCGGCTCATGGTCGGCCTCTTCCGGCGTCTGGAAGGCAATGCCGCCGAGCGCGACGGTCAGCAAGGATTGCGTGTCGAGCTTCAGGCCGTTGGCGTCGAGTTTGAGGTCGATCCCGCTGGCGTTCCAGAAGCGTGTGCCGCGTGCGACAAACTTGTCGAACGGCGCATTCACGAAGACATGCAGCGTCACGCCCTTGCCGTCGATATCGATGTCGTAGCTGGTGACCTGTCCTACACGCACGCGGCGGAAGTACACCGGCGAACCGATATCGAGCGAGCCAAGATCCGGCGCATGCAGCGTGAATTGCTTGCCCGGGGTGTCGGCGTAGATGGCGGGTGGTGTGTCCAGACCCTTGAACGTGGATTTTTTGTCGTGGGAGCGCCCGCCGTCTACGCCGATGTAGGCGCCTGAGAGCAGCGTGCCCAGCCCCGAGACGCTGCCTGCTGCAACACGTGGGCGTACGACCCAGAAGCGCGCGTCGGATACCGCAAAGGCCTTGCCGTCGTGAGTGAGTTCGATCAGTGCGACGGCGCCGGAGCGATCGTCCGTCAGCCCGATGGACTTCACGACGCCAATGTCGACGCTCTTGTACTTCACACGCGTCTTGCCCGCTTCGATGCCCTCGGCCGAGCTGAAGGTGACCGTGATCTGCGCGCCGCGCGCCAGGATCACGCGCGCCATGAGCGTCCCACCCACCAGGAGTGCAACGATCGGCACCAGCCAGATCAGCGAAGGCAGCCAGCGCTTGCGTTTTACGCGGCGCGGCGGCGGGACGTTTTCTTTATCAATGGGGTCGGTCATGCGTCGGTCTCATCGGGATCGGGCTCGTCGACGGCGTCCCAGATCAGGCGGGGGTCAAAACAGCGGGCGGCGAACATGGTCAGCACCACCACGGCGGCGAATGGCCCGACACCGGGGCCAGGCTTGATGACAGCTAGCGTGGACAAGTGCACCAGCCCCGCCAGCAATGCCACCACGAATACGTCGAGCATCGACCAGCGGCCGACTGCCTCGACAATCACATACAGCCGCGTGCGAAAGCGCGGGTTCCAGCGCCAGCGCTGCTGCACCGACAGGCACAGCACCGCCAGAATGCCCAGCTTGGCCAGCGGCACAAAAAAACTGGCGATGAACACGATGATGGCCAGGTGCCACGAGCCCGACGTCCACAAGTAGACGATGCCGCTCATGATGGTGTCTTGCTGCGTGCCGACCAGCGTGTCGGTAATCATCACGGGCAGCATGTTGGCCGGCAGGTACATGGCCATCGCAGCAATCAGCAGTGCCCAGCAGCGCATCAGGCTCTCGGGCTTGCGCGCGTGCATGGGCGACAGACAGCGCGGGCAGACCGGCGCAGCGGCGTGCTCGGGGGTATCGTCGTGCGCGAGCGCGGCCTTGGCGGCCGTCTGCGCGCCGGGCATGCGTGCGAGCAGGCCGCAACGCTCACACGTGGCAAGGCCATGTGCGGTGGCCCGGATGGGGGCTGCGGTGTTGCTCATGCGCGGCCCTCGCCATCGGTGGTTTCGCCGGGGCGGGCTGCGGCATCCATGCCGGTGGGTGCGTTGACATGCGTGCCCGGTGGAAGCGTCATGCCGATCTCGCGCCAGAACGGGCGCAGATCGATCGACAGCGCAATCGTCATGAACACCGTGAGCGCGCCGAATGCCCATAAGCCCGCGTCGGCTTGCAATGACACCATGTGCGCCACTTTGATGAGCGCCACCACCACGCCCAGCATGAAGATCTCGATCATGGCCCAGGGCCGGATCAACGCCGCCGCGCGCAGCGCCAATGCCGCCGCCGGATGCTGCCGCCCGCGCAGTCGTGCAATCAGCAGCGGTGCCAGCACAGTCATGTACAGCAGGGGGAACAGCAACGTGGTCAGGCCAACCAGTACAGCCGCGAACACCATGTTGTAGTTGTACAGCGCTTCAACAGCGCCCCACAGCGTAGTGGTGCTGCGGTTGCCGCCGCCGTTGAGCTCGGCAATCGGGAAGCTGTTGGCGACGAAGTAGACGATCAGCCCCGTTACGATTAACGGCAGCAGTACCGAGAGCCGCTCGCTCTGGTTGCGATACAGCTTGACGCCGCAGCGCGTGCAGCGCGCCTCTTCATCCAGCGCGATGACCTCGTGGCGATGCAGCGTGTCGCAATGCTCGCAGGCGATCCACGCGTCGGGATCCCCGGGGAGCGGTTGTGCGACCGGGGCGGCGGGTGAGGCGGAAGCGGTGCCCGATGCGTCATCTGGCGCCAGCCCGGGCAGGGCCGCACGCCACGATTGCGGCAGCGGGAAGGGGAATTTCACGTCGAACAACTCCATCGTCTGGCCGGTGACCGGGCCGTTACATCACTTCTGCGCGATATCGCAAAGCGCAGCCCTGCACCGGATCAAGTGGGGGCGATTATACATACAGGGGTGAATGTATAGTCGCCCACACCTTGGATCCGCATTTTGACGGTGGAGGCGCTGCAAGAATCCCGCCATCCACATTGTTTGAAGGTTGTCCTCCTGCTAACTGCGGCCATGCAACTGCGCAGCGTGGAGCAGCAGGTGGTCCTCGATGAACGTTGAGATGAAGTAGTAGCCGTGGTCGTAGCCGGGGTGGCGGCGCAACTGCAATGGCTGCCCGGCGGTGGCACATGCGGCGGCAAAGTCATCCGGATACAGCTGCTCGGCGAGGAATGTGTCGGCTTCGCCCTGATCGATCAGGATGCCGCCGGGAAACGGGCACTGCGCCTGGTGCATCAGCAGCGTGGCATCGTGCGCGGCCCATGCGGCGCGGTCGTCGCCGAGGTATCCCGTGAACGCCTTGATGCCCCACGGGCACATGGATGGATGCGCAATGGGCGCGAACGCCGACACCGAGGCAAAGCGCTCCCGGTGGCGCAGTGCCAGCGTCAGCGCACCGTGCCCGCCCATCGAGTGCCCGAAGATGCCGATGCGCCCATGGGCGACCGGAAAGGCGATCCGCGCGATGTGGTGCAGCTCCTCGGTGATGTAGCTCTCCATCCGGTAGCGCTCGCGCCAGGGTGCCAGCGTTGCGTCCAGATAGAAGCCGGCGCCGACGCCGAAATCCCAGTGGTCGGTTTCGCCAGGGACGTTGGCGCCGCGTGGGCTGGTGTCGGGCGCGATCAGGATGAGGCCTTCGCGTGCGGCCACGCGTTGTGCGCCGGCCTTGATGGCGAAGGTCTCTTCCGTGCAGGTCAGGCCTGCCAGGTAGAACAGCGCGGGGCAGCGGGTGCCCGCCAGCGCCTGCGGCGGCAGGTAGACCGAAAAGCGCATCGGTAGGCCGATCGCTGACGAGTCATGCCGATAGAAACGCTGCACGCCGCCAAAACAGGCGTGCTCCGAGATCAGCTCAAGTGCGGGCACCGGGATGGTCATCGCGTGGTTCCTCGATCCTCAGTACAGCACGACCGAGCGGATCGACTCACCGCGCTTCATCAGATCAAAGCCCTCGTTGATGCGTTCGAGCGGCAGCGTGTGCGTGATGAGGTCGTCGATGTTGAGCTTGCCCTCCATGTACCAGTCGACGATCTTCGGCACGTCGGTGCGCCCGCGTGCGCCGCCGAAGGCCGAGCCTTTCCACTCACGCCCGGTCACGAGCTGGAACGGGCGCGTGCTGATCTCCGCCCCGGCCTCGGCCACGCCGATGATGATCGACTGGCCCCAGCCCTTGTGGCAGCACTCCAGCGCCTGGCGCATGACTTTCGTGTTGCCGATGCATTCGAACGAGTAATCTGCGCCGCCATCCGTGAGCTGGATGATGTGGTCCACCACGTTGTCCACGTCGTTCGGGTTGATGAAGTGCGTCATGCCGAATTTGCGCGCCATGGCTTCACGCGCGGGGTTCAGGTCGACGCCGATGATCTTGTCGGCGCCCACCATCTTGGCGCCCTGGATCACGTTCAGTCCGATGCCGCCCAGACCGAACACGACCACGTTTGCGCCGGCTTCCACCTTGGCCGTGTAGACCACCGCGCCCACGCCCGTGGTGACGCCGCAGCCGATGTAGCTGACCTTGTCGAACGGTGCATCGGGGCGGATCTTTGCCAGCGCAATCTCCGGCACCACGATGTGATTGGCAAACGTGGACGTGCCCATATAGTGGAACAGCGGCTTGCCGTCGATCGAGAAGCGCGAGGTGCCATCAGGCATCAGGCCCTTGCCCTGTGTGGCACGGATCGCCTGGCACAGGTTGGTCTTGCGCGAGAGGCAGAACTTGCACTGGCGGCATTCCGGCGTGTAGAGCGGGATCACGTGGTCGCCCGCCTTGAGCGAAGTGACGCCTGCGCCCACTTCCAGCACGACGCCCGCACCTTCATGGCCGAGGATGGCCGGGAAGATGCCTTCCGGATCGGCGCCCGAGAGCGTGTAGTAGTCGGTATGGCAGATGCCGGTAGCCTTGATCTCGACCAGCACCTCGCCGGCGCGCGGGCCTTGCAGGTCAACTTCTTCCACGGTGAGCGGAGCACCGGCTTTCCAGGCGATGGCGGCTTTGGTCTTCATGTGTACTCCTTTTGGTAGGTGGGGGAGCCGTTTGGCTGTCGGCGTCATACGAGACGGGCGATTGTAGAGTGTTGCCTGCCACGGCAATGTGTCGCGTGCGTAACAGGCATCAGATCAGGCTTCAGATTTCCTTACGACGGCCGTTTCTTGAGCGACGGCACAGCTGACAGGGCGATGTGCTGCTTGTCTTACATGGCGGAACCGCCGCCATGGGCTTCGTAGGAAACCATACCGTGCTTGCTTCCATTCGTACCCGCATTTTGCTGACCTGCGTTGCCATTGTGGTCGGCGCACTGACTTTCGCTGGTGGCCTCAACTACCTCGTTACGCGTTCATACAACGAAGAATCGACCCGCTTGAGCCTGCAGGCCATTGTGCGTGGCCGTACCTCCACCATTGATGAGTGGGTTGCCATCAAGACGCAGATGGTGGCGTCGTTGCAAGATGTTGCCCTCACCGCTGACCCGGTGCCTGTGTTCAAGGCTGTGCATCAGGCTGGCGGCTTCATCAACATCTATGTCGGTTACCCCGACAAGTCGTACAAGTTTTCGAACCCGGAAGGGATCCCCAGTACTTACGACCCGACCGCGCGCCCCTGGTACAAGCAGGCTGTGGACGCCGGCAAGCCGGTAGTGACGCCGCCGTACGTCAGCGCCAGCACGGGCCAGCTCGTGGTGACCTTTGCGGTGCCCATCCTGCAGGGCGGCGCCCTCAAAGGTGTGATCGGCGGTGACGTGGCGATGGACAGCGTGATCGCCAACGTCAAGGCCATTCATCCGACGCCGGCCAGCTACGGCTTCCTCGTCAACGCAGCCGGCAAGATCGTCGCACACGCGGATGACAAGCTGACACTCAAGCCTGCGACCGATCTGTCTGCGGCGCTGAGCGACAGCGCGCTGACGGCATTGACGCAAACCGACAAGCTGACGGAAGTCACCATCAACGGCGTTCCCAAACTGCTCTGGCGCCAGGGCGTGAAGGGCACCGACTGGGGCCTCATTGTTGCGCTGGACAAGTCTGACGCGACGGCGGGCATGCGCTCGCTGGTGATGACCTCGGCCGGCGCGCTGGTGGGCGTGGCCATCGTGGCCGCGCTGATCGTGGGTGCGATGACCGCGCGCGCATTCCGCCGCCTGTCGTTGATTCGCGATGCGATGGACGACATCGGCTCGGGCAGCGGTGACCTCACCAAGCGCCTGCCTGCGGACGGCGAAGACGAAGTCGCGCAGATCGCGCGCTCGTTCAACACCTTTGCCGACAAGCTCACGGCGGTGATGCAGCAGATCCGCCTGGGCAGTGATTCGGTGCGCTCCGCCGCGCAGGAGATTGCCGCCGGCAATGCAGACCTGTCGCAACGCACGGAAGAACAGGCCAGCTCGCTGGAAGAAACTGCCTCGAGCATGGAAGAGCTCACGAGCATCGTGAAGCAGAACGCCGACAACGCGCGTCAGGCGAGCCAGCTTGCGGTCACTGCATCGGATGTGGCTACGCGTGGTGGCGACGTGGTGGGCCAGGTCGTGCAGACCATGGGCGGCATCAACGAGAGCAGCAAGAAGATTGCCGACATCATCGGCGTGATCGAAAGCATCGCGTTCCAGACCAACATCCTGGCGCTGAACGCTGCGGTGGAAGCCGCCCGCGCAGGCGAGCAAGGCCGCGGTTTTGCCGTGGTGGCCAGCGAAGTGCGCAGCCTTGCGCAGCGTTCAGCCGGTGCCGCCAAGGAAATCAAGGCGTTGATCAGCGACTCGGTGGATCGCGTTTCCAACGGTACGGCGCTGGTCGACCAGGCGGGCGTGACCATGGCTGAGATCGTCGATGCGGTGAAGCGCGTGACTGACATCATGGGCGAGATTTCTGCAGCGTCGGAAGAGCAGAGCAGCGGCATCGAGCAGGTCAACCAGGCCGTCAACCAGATGGACCAGGTGACCCAGCAGAACGCCGCGCTGGTGGAGCAGGCCGCCGCCGCTGCGGAATCGCTCGAGGAACAGGCCCACAACCTCAACGAGGCCGTGGGGCAGTTCCGTCTGTCGCACTGAGCCTGATTCAGGCGCCCGGGGCGGCTGCACTGGCCGCCGCCTTGGCTGCGTCTTGTTCTGCCGCCAGCGCCAGATCGGCCGCCTGCGCACGTTGCATGGCCGGGCGCGCCATGATGCGGTCAATGTAGGCGCGTACCAGCGGTGTTTCCGGCATCAGCTTGAACATCGTGATCCAACCCAGTGCCGCTCCCCACAGTACGTCTGCCGCTGTAAAGCGTTCGCCAAGCAGGTAAGGACCCTTGGCGAGTTGCGCGTTGATCGTGTTGATCACCGTGTCGAAGTCGCCATACGGCGACTGCGAATAGGCGGCCGGCTCGCGCTTCATCGAGCGGTCCACCACGGCGGGCTCAAAGCACGCGCCGTAGAACGCCACCCAGCGCAGATACGCACCGCGCAGCGGGTCCCCCACCGCCGGTGACAGACCCGCCTCCGGATACAGCTCCGCCGCATATAGGTAGATGGCAACCTGCTCGGTCACCACCTCATCACCGCGGCACAGCGTCGGCACTTTGCCCAGTGGGTTGAGGGCAAGGAAGGCCGGCGTCTTGTGTTCGCCTGTGCTCAGGTCGAAGGGGCGCAGTTCATAGTCGGCGCCCAGTTCTTCGAGCAGCATGCGCACGCCCCGCGAGCGGCTGCGCGGCGAGTGATACAGGATCAGGTGGCGGTCTCGCGACATCGTGGTCTCCGGTGTGTGGTGGATGCTGCGGTGGCTGTGTGCATCAGAGACTGCCACTGTAGGCTGACGATCCGTCCCCGTCTTGGAAAAATCCGCTGTGGCGGTGCATCATCGCGGCATCGCTTCTGATGGCACTTCCATGACCGACCTGCGTGACGTTGTCGACAGCCCCAAGGGCGTGGTCGACCCGCTAGCCTTTCGTCAGCGTGTTCGCCTGAACCGCTACCAGCCGAGTGCCGCGCTGGCCGGCGTGCTCGATCACCACTGGATTGTCGAATGGGATTTGCGTGGCCAGCCGCCGTTCACGCAGCGCACGCTGCCGTATCCGTGTGTGAACGTGGTGTTCGACCAGCGGCAGACGGGCATCTTTGGCGTGGTGTCAGGCGCCTTTGAGACCACGCTGGCCGAGGCGGGTCGCGTGATCGGCCTGCGGTTTCGGCCCGGTGCCTTTCGTGCGTTTTTCGGCAAGCCCGTGCACCTGCTGACCGACAAGGTGCTGCCGGTGTACACGCTGCTTGGTTGCGACGATGCGCAGGCCGAAGCGTTCGTGCTCAGCGCGCGGGATGACGCGGGCATGGTGGCTGCCGCAGAAACGCTGCTGTTGCGCGTCTTGCCGCAACCCGATCCGCAGGTCGAGCGCATTCACACCATCCTGCAGATCCTGCAGCAAAACGCGGGTTTGACCCAGGTGTGTGATCTCGCCGAACGCGTGGCCCTGAGTGAGCGCACGCTGCAGCAAGTGTTTTCAGAGTACGTGGGGGTGACGCCCAAGTGGGTGATTCGCCGTTACCGCCTGCATGAAGCGGCCGATCAACTTGCCAACGGCGCGGCCGTCGATCTGGCCGAACTTGCGCACGCGCTGGGCTATTTCGACCAGGCGCACTTCACGCGCGATTTCCGTCGTCTTGTTGGCAAGGCACCGGCAGAGTATCGGCGTACCAATCAGCCCTGACGCGCCATGCGCCTCAGTCGGCCGCTGCGGATAAGTCGTGTGCGGGCGACGGCGGATCGCTCTTCATACGGTTGCGCCCGGCCAGCTTGGCCTCATACAGCAGACGGTCTGCACGCTTGAGCAGCGATTCCAGCGTCGGGTGGTCCGCTGCCTTTGCCACGGCCACGCCAAAGCTGGCCGTCATGCGGCAAGGCACGTCGGTGCCAGTCGGCACGGCCACCTCGGCAATGCGTTTGCGCAGGCGCTCGGCTACGCTGCGTGCCTGGTCCAGGCTGTCCGCCCACGCCATCACCGCGAATTCTTCGCCGCCAATGCGCGCCACCAGGTCGGCCGCGGGACCATCGGTGCGGCACAAGCGCGCGACGGTGCGCAGTGCCTCGTCACCGATGGCGTGGCCGTAGGTGTCGTTGATGCGCTTGAAGTGGTCGATGTCAAACATCACCAGGGCGATGAACGGCGCCTTGGGTTCGGGCGCCTTGCAGATCGCAATCGACTGATCTTCAAAGGCGCGGCGGTTGAGCAGTTGGGTGAGCGGATCGGTCTCGGCCATGCGTGCGAGTTCCTGCATCAGGTGCGCACGCTCCAGTTCAAGCCGGCGCCGCTCGATGCTGTTGATGCGCAGCACGCGGATCGCCTCGAACATGGCGCGGATCTCGCGCCGCGTGAAGCTGGTCGGAATATGCAGGCTCAGGTTGCCGCCCGCGATGGCATCGATCAGGCGCGTGGCGTTGACGAACGGGCGCACCACGTCACGGCGGAACGAGACGATCATCCACGCCAGCGCCCCCAGCGCCGACAGTACAGCCGCCGCCGAGCCCAGCAGCACCCACAGCATGGCGCGCCGGTGCGCGCGGATGTCGTCTTCGGCCAGGCGCAGCACGCTGTCGCGGAAATCGGTGATGGCGTGCATCGTCGGCACGTAGCGCTCGGCGAACTGGCCAGTGGTGACGTCCGCCCCGCCTGGCTGGTCGGTGGCGGCGCGCACGGCTTCGAGATAGCGCAGGCCGTCGCCAAAGTACTGTGCGTTCAGCGTGTCCATGGCGTGCTGGCCGAGCGCTGACCCGCGCACGAGGCGTGTCTCAATCATGACGCGCAGCTGATCGATGCGCCCGTGCGTGCGCGCGATGGCGAGCTGTTCGTCCAGCGTCAGCTTGCGGTGCATGGCCAGTGCGCTGGTGAAGCGCGAGCCGAGCTGGCCGGCGTATTCGCGCAGGTCGGCCGCCAGTCGGGCCAGTGTCAGGCAGTTGAGCACGTCGGGGTCGCCGCGCGTGATGTTGGCCGTGCGTGCGTTGATGATCGGCATGAATTCGGGAATTACCCCGATCATGCGGTCCACCGCATCCGCCAGCGCGCCGCTGGTGCGCGACGGTAGGGGCAGGGCGACGAGGTTGTCGACGTTCTGGCGCGCGCGGGACAGGTCGGCCTGTGCCTGGCGCGCGGCATCGGCGTCGGCAACGCAGCCGGGGCAGTGATCAGGTTGCAGTGCGTTGAGCAGCGTGGCGATGTGCTCATCGCTGGCGGCGCGCATGCGTTGCAGGGCGTCGGTACGTTCGGCCGGCAGCGGCAAGTCCTCGCCCAGCACCGCGTTGGTCGGGCCACGCTCGGCGGAGACTTTCTCCATCGTCAACAGCACGGCGCGCAGTGCCTGGAAGCTGCGAGCGGCGTCATCTGCCCGACCATAGGCGAGCCATGCGTAGCCGAGCAGCCAGCATGACAGCGTGAGCACCGGGATCAGGACGATGGCGACACTGGCGCCGAAGCGCCTGTCCATCGACGTTTCTGAGGACATGAGCGGGAGCGGTGGCGTCTTGGCGGGCGACTCGGCGAGGGAGGGCGCAGCGGATGTGCGCGGTGCTTACCCAGCCTAACGGCAAGACGGAGGGCATCTTTACGTCGTCATTGAACGCTCACGCTGCTGTCAGACTGCAAACAAATGAAAAGGGATTCTTGCGGATCCTTTAAGGCGGGCAGGGCCCGTTCTGGGCGGCGAGGTACCTTTGTTACGGCAGATATTGTTTCGCCCGCCGACAACGCAGATCTGCGTCAAGCCATCAATGACACCTTGAGTCTTGCGCCTCGGCAGACCATCCGGTTGCGTTTGTGCGAACCTGCCACGGCAATGCCAAATGGTTTCCATGCGTGGATGGAGCGCGAGACCGGATCACCCAGCGCACCCCGCCCTTGCTCGACCAACGTCACGAACGCCACGCTCGTGATCGGGACAGGCAGCTCAGGTAGCCGTGGAGGGTACGGCGGCCAGCGGCGATGCTTCTGCGCTGGCACGCCACCAGGCCGGTGTGGGGGCCGGTTGCACCATGTCGAGTTGTGCACCGATGGTTGGCGTCAGTACTTCCACCGAGTGAGCTCGAGCTGCTGCGGCAATGCGTTCGAACGGTTCCTGCCAGGCGTGGAACGCCAGATCAAACGTGCCATTGTGGATCGGCACGAGCCGACGCCCGCGCAAATCCAGATGCGCCTGAACGGTCTGCTCCGGCAGCATGTGTACATAGGCCCAGCGCGGGTCGTAGGCACCGGTTTCCATCAGGGTCAGGTCGAATGGCCCGAAGCGCTCGCCGATGGTCTTGAAGCCCGGGAAGTAGCCGGTGTCACCGCTGAAGAAGACCCGCAGGTCGTCATCGATCATGACCCACGACGCCCACAACGTGCGATTGCCATCAAACGGCGTGCGGCCCGAAAAGTGTTGTGCGGGTGTAGCGGTGAATTGCAGGCCGCCCACCGTGGTCGATTCCCACCAGTTGAGCTGCCGCACCTTGTCGGCGGCGATGCCCCAATCGATCAGCCGGTCACCCACGCCCAGCGGTGTGAGGAAGTGCTTCACTTTGGGCGCGAGCGTGCGGACGGTTTCGTGGTCCAGATGGTCGTAGTGATCATGCGAGAGGATGACCGCCTCGATCTCCGGCAGGTCTGCCAGCGTGATCGGGGGCGCGTGAAATCGCTTGGGGCCGAGCCACTGCACCGGCGAGGCGCGCTCTGCAAAGACCGGATCGGTCAGCCAGAAGACACCGCGCAGCTTGAGCAGCACGGTCGAGTGGCCGAGGCGAAACAGTGAGCGATCGGGCGCTGCGAGCAGTGCTTCACGCGTCAACGCTTGGGTCGGCACCGGCTGCTCCGGCACGGTACCCGCGGGCTTGTTGAAAAAAGCCCACATCAGGCGCAGCCCTGCCCAGAAACCCGTTTTGGTTTTGGGTCGGCTGATCGGGTTATGAAACTTGTTGTCCGCGCTGGGCGTTGCCGATGTAGCGGGGGCGGCAGCAGGCGAGGACGACGTGGCGGGACGCAGCGACATGTGGAGAACTCCAACAGCAAGGGGCAAGCGGATCAGGCAAAGCCTCAAGCCCTGACTGACGCGTCCTCCAGGCAAGTGTGCCTTGCGCCGCCGGATGGGAGGACATAACATGAGGCGGCCTCCGTTTAATATGCGGAGGCTTCCTCCGTTTGTCAAGTGAGACCCGATTCAGTGGCCGAGAAGATCACAAGCCGAAAACCCCGCGCCGATGCCGAACGCAACCGCCAACGCCTGCTGGACGTGGCAAAGGCGGCGTTTGCGCAGAAGGGCGTTTCCGCCAGCCTTGAAGACATTGCGCGTGAGGCGGGCCTGGGCATCGGCACGCTGTACCGGCACTTTCCGACACGCGAGGCGCTTATCGACGAAATCTACCGGGATGAGGGCAACCGGCTCGTTGAGGCGGCACAACAGCTGTCCGCACAACTCGCGCCGTTGGACGCCATTCAGGCATGGCTGCTCCTGTTCATCGGTTATCTGTCCAACAAGCAGATTCACGCCGACGTACTCAACTGCATGGTCAGCGGCGAGGATGGCGAGGGTGGCGACAGGCTGTGCACCTTGTCTGCCGAGGCGATCGTCGAGGCACTGACCTTGTTGCTGCAGCGTGCAAGAAAGGCAGGCGAGATTCTGCATCCGATCGAGCCGCTTGAACTGCTGTGTGCAATCGCCGGTGTGGCGACGTTCGGCGCCGACACCGACTGGGAAGCCGGTGCCAAACGCCTTGTTGCACTGATGGTTTCCGGGTTGCGCAACCCGATGCCCGTGTAGCGCCACCTTTGCGCGCGCTGGCGGCGGTGCGCGCAACTGCTATGCCAACAGCATCGTCGCGGGCATACTCCGGTTCAACCCACGTCGCTCTGGCCTTACCCGGAGCCTTCAGACTTCACCTTCACGCGAAGGCGCACCATGGATAGCGGACACGACCGCCAGTATTTTTTCTACCTTCTGCTATTCGCCGTTACCGTCGGGCTTTGCTGGATACTCTCGCCGTTCTTCGGGGCGGTGTTCTGGGGTGTCATCCTGGCGATTCTGTTCCAGCCCGTGCAGCGCTGGCTGGTCGCCCGGTTCAACAAGCGGCGCAATCTGGCCGCGCTTGTCACGCTCACCCTGATCATCCTGATCGTGATTCTTCCGCTCTTGTTCGTGGCGATTACGCTCGTGCAGGAAGTGGCCTACGTCTATCAGGAAATCAAGAACGCGCAGCCCAACTATTCGCAGTACTTTCAGGACGCCATCCATGTGCTACCGGCGTCGATCCAGCAGTTGCTCGCCAAGTACGGTCTGGCCAATCTGCCCGGCATCCAGCGCAAGCTCAGCGATGGTGCCGCACAGATCAGCCAGTTTGCGGCCACCCAGGCGCTCAGCATCGGTCAGAACACGTTTCAGTTCGTCGTCAGTTTTGGCGTGATGCTTTACATGGTGTTCTTCCTGCTGCGCGATGGCGGTGAGATCGGCCGTCGCGTGCGCCGCGCACTGCCGCTCGACGAGGAGCACAAGAACCTGCTGCTGGCCAAGTTCACGACGGTCGTGCGCGCCACCGTGAAAGGCAACATCGCAGTTGCGCTCGTGCAGGGTGCGCTCGGCGGATTGATCTTCTGGGTTCTGGGTATCCAGGGCGTCGTGCTGTGGGGTGCACTGATGGCATTTCTGTCGCTGCTGCCTGCGATTGGCGCGAGCCTTGTCTGGGTGCCCGCCGCGCTGTACTTCCTGGCGACGGGCGAGCTGTGGAAATGCGCGATCCTCGTGGTGTTCTGCGTCGGCGTGATCGGGCTCGTGGACAACCTGCTGCGCCCGATCCTCGTCGGCAAGGACACAAAGATGCCCGACTGGGTCGTGCTGATCTCAACGCTGGGCGGGATGGCGCTGTTCGGCATCAACGGCTTCGTGATCGGGCCGCTGGTCGCCGCGCTGTTCATGGCTAGCTGGGACATCATCGCGCGCGCCGGGCAGGCTGAGTGACACAGACTGCGCCGTGATGGGCATCACGCTCATGCCCACGGCGTTGCTGATTTCAGGCACAATTCGCCATCTTGTGGAGATGGCATTCCTCCCTTAACCGCCGGCAGCAACTGCTGGCTGATGATGCCTACAAGTTCCTGGGCAAGGAAGTTGTAGGCTCACGTCCACACGACATCCTGTCGTCCAGGTTTGCGTTCTTCGAATCTGGTCATCATGAAGAGAAAGATCACACGTTCCGAGCCACTGCTCATGCTGGCGTATCTACTGCGCTGGCTCTCGCTCGGGTCGCTCGTTGGCATGCTCGCCGGGCTCGGCTCTGCCGTGTTGCTGCTGGCGCTCGACTGGGCGACTGACACGCGCTTGGCACACCCGTGGCTGCTGTGGCTGCTGCCCCTGGCCGGCCTTGCCGTCGGCCTGCTGTATCACTACACAGGCCGTTCGGTGGAGGGCGGCAACAACCTGCTGATTGACGAGATTCACGACCCGAAGCGCGTGGTGCCCAAGCGCATGGCGCCACTGATCCTGCTCGGTACCGTTGTCACTCACCTCTTTGGCGGCTCGGCCGGGCGTGAGGGGACTGCTGTTCAGATGGGGGGGAGCTTTGCTGACTATCTGACGCGCTTGTTCAAGCTCGACCCGGGCGACCGCCGCATCCTGCTGATGGCCGGCATCAGCGCCGGTTTTGCTTCGGTGTTTGGCACGCCGCTGGCCGGTGCCGTGTTTGGCCTGGAGGTGCTCGCCATCGGGCGTTTGCGGTACGACGCGATTCTGCCGTGCTTTATCGCAGCCATCGTTGGCGATCTGGTGCCGCCACTGCTGGGGGTGCATCACACGCCGTATGCGATTCCGTTTGTTCCGCACCTCACGCCGGTTGCGATTGGCATGGTGGTGCTTGCCGGCATCGTCTTCGGCTTGGCAGGCAAGACGTTTGCAGCGCTGACGCATAAGCTCGGTCGCCTGCTGAAGCACCGTATTCCGTTTGGGCCGCTGCGCCCGGTGTTGGGCGGCTGCGTCGTCGTGGCTGGAGCCATGGCGCTGGGGACTGACAGGTACCTCGGGCTGGGCGTTCCCGTCATCGTCGATGCCTTTCACAATCCGTTGCCGGCATACGATTTTGCAGGCAAGGCTGCCTTTACCATCGTGACGCTGGCTTCCGGCTTCAAGGGCGGTGAGGTGACGCCGCTGTTCTATATCGGTGCGACGCTGGGCAATGCGCTCGGTTATGTGTTGCCGCTGCCGTTCCCGCTGCTGGCGGGGTTGGGGTTTGTTGCGGTGTTTGCGGGCGCAGCCAATACGCCCATTGCATCGACCCTGATGGCGATGGAGCTCTTCGGCCCCGAGGTCGGCACGTTTGCCGGCATTGCCTGCGTGGTGAGCTACCTCTTCTCAGGTCACGCCGGCATCTATCACGCGCAGCGCATCGGCCATGCGAAGCGCCCGTCAGAGCCCGACGGAGCCGGCCTGTCTGCCGCGCAGGCGATCGAGCAGGCATCCACAGACTCCACCGAGCGCCCGCAACGCTGATCTGCGGATCCGGCCGCGCGCGATCTCCATCCTCAATCGTCTTCGACGAGTTGCATCACAGTGGCTCTGGCTGAATTGAGATGCGCGATGGTCATCGAGCGCGCGCCGCGAGCGTTGCGCTCCCGGCAGGCCTGGAGGATGGCATCGTGCTCTAGCTGGAACGACGGTGTGTCGGCAAGCAGCGTGTTCTGCAGCCGCTCATAGCGTTCAACCTGGCCGCGCAATTCTGCAATGGCCTTGAGCTGGCGTGCGTTGCCACAGCACGCATACAGCAGCGCATGGAATTCGCGGTTGAGCTCGCCTTGTCTTGTCGTTGAACTCGCGTCGTCCAACAGCCGATGGACAAGCTCCGCGCGTGCCAGCGTTTCGTCATCGAGCTGCTTCACGCTTTGGTAGATCGCATCCCCTTCGAGCAGGGCGCGCAGGTCGTAGATTTCCTTCACGTCTGCCGCGGTCAGCATGCGTACGACGGCACCGCGGTTTCTGAAGGTCTCCAGCAGCCCCTCACGCTCCAGTTGCTGAATGGCTTCACGCATGGGAATGCGGCTGACCCCAAAGCGGTCGGCCAGATCCCGTTCGACCAGCCGCTCGCCGCCGGTCAGCTCGCCGTTGGCGATCATTTCCCGCAACGAAGCGGCCACTGCGTCTGCGGTGGAATCCAATTTTGCTTCCATCATGTTCATCCGTTCATTTGGAATAATGGTATACCAAATGAAGAATCTCATGCCAGAATGCGCCCGCAGGTCAGTGAGGCGAGTGAGACCCAGCGCGGCTGGTCCGACGCCACCGTTCAACGTTTCGATATCGATAGAGGGCACCATGGCATACGGCGAGCACAACTACCGCGTTGCGGTGCAGTGGATCGGCAACAGGGGCACGGGCACATCGGGGTACCGCGCATACGGCCGCGATCACGTGATCCGCGCGGGCACCAAGCCGGAGATCTCCGGCTCGTCCGATGCGGCGTTTCTTGGGGATGCGGCGCGCTGGAGTCCGGAGGATCTGCTGCTGGCTTCGGTGTCGGCGTGCCACAAGCTTTGGTATCTGCATCTGTGTGCCGACGCCGGCATCTGCGTGCTCGACTATGTCGACAACGCGGAAGGGACGATGGTGGATCGCCCCGATGGCGGACGGTTCACCAGCGTTGTCTTGCGCCCCCGGGTGGTCATTCGTGATGGCGATGACCATACGCTGGCCGCCGAACTGCACCACAAAGCGCATGCGCAATGCTACGTGGCGAACTCCGTGAATTTCCCCGTCCGCTGCGAGCCGACCATCGAGTTTTCCGGTGCCTAAGGTGTTGGCGCGATGGGCGCGACATGGGCGGGCCGCTGCTGGATAGGCCGGCCACCACTATCTGAAATTCGGATAGTCGATATTGGTGCTATGTATTTGCGTAATTTTGGTCTCATTCCTAGGATTCACGACACATCCGCTATGCGCACAGCTGTTCATAATTAGAACAAATGGTGCGTGAGATGGGTGGACGGCGATGCGTTGATCGACGGCTATTCCTCCCCGATCCACTGTCCGTTCTGCGGCTTCGCCTTCAGACGATGTGCCTTTGTCCACACAGCCCCAAGGAGTGTCACCATGAAAGTCCTCTCTTACGCAATCCGCACCGCTGTCGTCGCTTTCTCTGCAGTGGCGCTTAGCTCGAACGCAACGGCCGCCGCGCCCGTCAAGAACATCGTGCTGGTGCACGGCTACTTTGCCGATGGCTCGGGCTGGCAGGCCGTTGCCAAGATTCTCATGCGCGATGGCTATAAGGTCTCCGTCGTGCAGCAACCAGAGACGTCATTCGATGAAGACGTGAAAGCCACCACCCGCGTGGTTGAGGCGCAAGACGGCCCCAGCATCCTGGTTGGCCACAGCTACGGTGGTGCTGTCATCACGGAGGCCGGCAACCACGAGAAGGTCGCGGGTCTTGTCTACGTAGCCGCGTTCCAGCCCGACACCGGCGAAAGCCCGCTCGACCTGACCAAGAAGATGCCGCCCGCCACCCAGGCCATCAAACCGACCCCCGATGGCTATCTGTACTTTGACCCGGTGTCCTTCCATGCCGATTTTGCTGCCGACGTGCCTGCCGCTGAAGCCAAGTTCATGGCGATCTCGCAGGTGACACCGGCTGCGCAGTCATTTGGTGTGCCGATCAAGCAGGCTGCCTGGAGGACGAAACCGAGCTGGGCCGTCGTCGCCACCGCAGATCGTGCGATCAATCCTGATCTGGAGCGCTTCATGACGTCACGCGCAGGCAGCAAGACGATCGAGATCAAGAACGCCAGCCACGTCGCTTACATCTCGCATCCGGCCGAAGTGGCGAAGCTTATCGAACAGGCCGCAGCGCAATCCATCAAGAACTGAAGCCACGCGAGGTTCCGCTTCAGGCTGGTGAGTGGGGCTGAAGCGGCGCGGACTGGCAGTGCGGTAGCGGTTGGATCGCTCAGCTGTTGATACGAGGCACCCGGATCACGGCTTGTTGAGGTCTCCCGCTGCAGTCGCGAGCGTATTCCCCAATCGCTGCTGCAGCACATCTCGGAGCAACAAGCCCGGCAGCGCTAGGGAAAACCATAGTGCCTGCCACACCGCTCACGAGGGGCCGAGTAAGAGTTCAGTCAGTTTCGCTATCCAGAATCGCCGCACTCATTCAAGAGCAATTCAGGAGACAGGCGATGCAGGATGGTTTGGTAGCAAAAATCGCGGCGCATCCGAAATATGCGCAGCTCAAGCGCCGGCGCAATGCGCTCGGCCTCTTTCTGACAGTGGCGATGCTGGTTGTGTACTACGGCTACATCGCACTGATCGCATTCAACAAGCCGTTTCTCGCCAAGCCCATGAGTGCAGGGGTGATGAGTGTCGGCGTTCCGGTCGGCATGGCGGTGATTGTGTTCACAGTCGTCATCACCGGCCTCTACGTGCGCCGCGCAAACAACGAATACGATCAACTGACGCAGGACATCCTGCAGGATGTCGCCAAATGAAGAAGACGCTTTCCATGATGCTGGTGGCGCTGCTGGCCGCCGGTGCCTGCGGTGTGGCCTTTGCAGCGGGCGGTGATGTTGGCGAGACGGCCAAGCAGGCAACCAACACCACGGCCATCGTGCTGTTTGCGCTGTTCGTGGCAGGCACGCTGTGGATCACCAAGTGGGCGGCCAAGCGCACGCGCTCGGCGGCAGATTTCTACAATGCCGGTGGCGGCATCACCGGTTTCCAGAACGGCCTGGCGATCTCGGGTGACTACATGTCGGCCGCCTCCTTCCTGGGTATTTCTGCTGCCGTGATGACCTCTGGTTACGACGGCCTCATCTATTCCATCGGTTTCCTGGTCGGCTGGCCGATCATCACGTTCCTGATGGCCGAGCGGCTGCGCAACCTTGGCAAGTTCACCTTTGCCGATGTGGCGGGCTACCGTTTTGAGCAAGGGCCGATCCGCAGCTTTGCCGCCGTCGGCACGCTGGTGGTGGTGGCTTTCTACCTGATCGCACAGATGGTCGGCGCGGGGCAGCTCATCAAGCTGCTGTTCGGGCTCGACTACTGGGTGGCGGTAGTGATCGTCGGTGCGCTGATGATGGTCTACGTGCTGTTTGGCGGCATGACCGCGACGACCTGGGTGCAGATCATCAAGGCGTGCATGCTGCTGGCCGGCGTGACGTTCATGGCGATCATGGTGCTGGCGCAGTACGGCTTCAGCCCCGAAGCGCTGTTCGCCAAGGCCGTCGAAGTGAAGACCGCCATTGCCACCAATGCCGGCAAGTCGTCGGACGATGCCACCAAGATCGGCCTGTCGGTGATGTCGCCGGGCGGCTTTATCAAAGACCCGATCTCGGCCATCTCGTTTGGCATGGCGCTGATGTTCGGCACTGCTGGGCTGCCGCACATCCTGATGCGTTTCTTTACGGTGCCGGACGCCAAGGAAGCACGCAAGTCGGTGTTCTGGGCGACCACCTGGATCGGCTACTTCTACGTCCTGATCTTCATCATCGGTTTCGGTGCGATCACGCTGGTGCTGACCAATCCGGAACTCTCTGATGTGGCCAAGGGTGTGATCAAGGGCGGCGCGGGCACGGCCAATATGGCTGCGGTGCTGGTCGCCAAGTCGGTGGGCGGTGATGTGTTCTACGGCTTCATCTCTGCTGTGGCCTTTGCCACGATTCTTGCGGTGGTGGCAGGGCTCACGTTGTCCGGCGCCTCGGCGGTGTCGCATGATCTGTATGCCACTGTCTTCAAGAACGGCAAGGCCAACAGCGCGGATGAGTTGAAGGTGTCGCGCATCACCACGCTGGTGCTCGGTGTGATCGCCGTGCTGCTGGGCATCGCCTTCGAGAAGCAGAACATCGCGTTCATGGTGTCGCTGGCGTTTGCGGTGGCGGCGTCGGCCAACTTTCCGGTGCTGTTCCTCTCGATGCTGTGGAAGGGCTGCACCACGCGCGGTGCTGTCATTGGCGGGTTCCTGGGGCTGATCTCGTCGGTGGGGCTGACGATTGTGTCGCCGTCGGTGTGGGAAGCCACGCTGGGGTATCCGAAGGGCTCTGCATGGTTCCCATACACCTCGCCGGCGCTGTTCTCGATGACGATCGGTTTTGTGGGCGTGTGGCTGTTCTCGGTGCTGGATACCAGCGCGCGTGCCAAGGTTGAGAAGGCGTCTTTCGATGCGCAGCAGGTGCGTTCGGAAACGGGCCTCGGTGCGGCGGGCGCTTCGGGTCACTGAGCGGCCGCGCGCCAAAACGGGAGGCGGGCGGTGCGCTGCCGCGTCGCCTGCCTTCCAGTGTTGTCCCCTCTCGCGATCTTCTACGCGTCGATCATAGGCGCTCGAAGCGCAGGCCTGCGTGGCGGGTCAGGCGCGCGATGAAGCGGTCATCGAACATGGTGGCCGGCGTCCAGAAGCCGCCGGGGCGCCCGGTCTTGATGCCGTCCTTGATATGGTCGAGCGCGAGGCTGGCGGCGGCCTGGCCCAGCATCTTGCCGGTGGAGCCGTAGCCCGGATCGCGATCCCCCGTAACTTTCACGCGCAAGGTCTTGCCGTCGTCAGTGCGCGCGAAGAAGCGGATGTCGTAGCGGCCAGCCAACTGGGCTGCGGGGCTGGGGCCTTCGCCCGGCTTGGGCAGCAGGAAGCGCTCCATCAGGAGCCGCGTGGGCTTGATGACGATCCCCACCATGAACGCGCCCAGGCCGGCGACCATCGTCACGGCTCTCAAACGGCCTTGCAGGCCACTGCCGGTGATCACTGCTTCGTCATACGTGAACTGGTTGCCGTAGGCGTTGCCGGACAACGCATTGGAGCGGTGCACCACGCGCTCGTTGATGGCCGCCATGACAAAGGGCGCGATCCACGCATCGAAATCGGTATCGAACGCCGCACCCCTTGTGGAGTGCTGGCGTGCCGTGAAGCCGTGGCCGTTGGGGCAGAGGGCATACGGGTTGGCCAGCGCCTTGCGCAAGGCGGGGTTGGCGGCGGCCTCCTGCACCACGTTGATCAGGCTGGCCACGGTGCCGCCCGATGCGCCACCTTTGAGCGTCTTGACGCGCATCTTCACGTGGGTGGCCGGCGTGCCCCATTGCTGCATCGCCTGTTGCTGCAGGAAGTAGACGCCCATGTCCGACGGTACCGAGTCGAAGCCGCAGCAATGCACGATGCGTGCACCTGATTGCTGCGCGGTCGCTTCGTACTTCTCGATCATCCGTTTGATCCACTGGGTTTCCCCAGTGAGGTCGCAGTAATCGGTGCCGCTTTCGGCGCAAACCTTGACCAGCGGCTCGCCATACAGTGCGTAGGGGCCAACCGTAGACACCACCACCCGGGTCTGTGCACACAGCGCGCGCAACTGGGCTTCGTTGGCCGCATCCGCCACGATGACGGGCAGGGCGGCGCCTGCCGCACCCAGTGAGCGCTTGAGTTCGTTGAGCTTGGCTTCGGACCGACCCGCAATGGCCCAGCGCAGGGTCTCGGCCTGGCCCGAGAACTGCTCGGCCAAGTAGCGGGTCAGAATCTGGCCGACAAAGCTGGTGGCGCCAAACACGACGAGGTCATGTTGCGGGGTGGTCATGGGGTCTTCCTTTCCTGGGCGGATGAGTGGGCCTGCATGAACGCCTTTTCCTCATATGAGGGCATGCTCGAAAGCCTTCAGCGGCGTTGGCAGATTCAAAACCAGTTGCGCGTCTTTGACAACGTCCAACCGAAGAACGGTAGACGCTCCCAGTCCGTCTAGCAGCTGGCTCAGCGGGCCGCCGTTGCGCACCAGCTTGATGTCGCGCGGAAACAGGCGTTGGGCGAACGACAGCGTGTTGCTCTGCACCGTGCTCTGGTGCCATGCGCCGTCGACTTTGTTGATCATGGTCGTCGTTCCCATGCGGGACTGGGGTACGACGTTGCGCAGGGCGGGAAGCGGCGCATGCAAGGTCAGATCCGGTTTGCCGCCGGGCGTGGCAATGCTGGCACTCACGGCGGTCTCGATGTGCATGTCGATGTCGGCGCGCCACTTGGGCAACTGATAGCCATGTACGCCGCGCACGCGCGCGATCTCCGTGGTGACGGGCAGGGCCAGCACGTGCGCGACGAAGCTGCGACGGCGCATGGAATCGAGCAGTTCCAGCGCATGTGACCCGCGTGCCCCAGGCCGACGGATCACCACAGCAACGGACACCTCGTCGTACGGGTCGTTGTCGCACACCGCATACGAGAAGAAGGTCAGTGCGACGAGCCCATGGCCCGGGAATGCCCGAAGCGGTTCGAGCGGCTCAGGCACGGTCGCCCGCAACCGCGCGAGCGGTGCAAGAAACAGCAGTTGAATGCTGCTGGAGCGGTAATAGAAGTTGGGCGCCCAGGTTGGGCCGACGCGCGAGGCGGCCAAGCGCTTGGGGATCCGGCGGAAGAAATCGATATTTCCTGCCGCAGGGTCCAGTGCCACTTCATCCAGATTCGGGTTCATCCGATAGCGGTCGTAGTAGCCGCCTCTCAACACTTCCACCTTGTGCGGCCCGAATTCGACCTGTGTAAACCGCGTATCCATGTGCGTTGACCTTTCCTCTGTGGGTTGACCGGCGAACACACTCTAAGATTGAACTTGGCTTGAAGGTCAAGGCGTTGGATTTCGTCGCAACGGTCGGCTTGACCTTCAAGTTGACTTCAACGTTAGTCTTCTGCCTACAACTAGGAGAGCAACTTCTCAAAGGCGGACGAAATGCAGACGATATTGGGAGCGAACGGCCAGATCGCCATGGAACTGGCGCGAGAACTGCATCGCAACTACACGGGCGAAGTGCGGCTGGTGAGCCGCAACCCGCGCAAGGTGAACGACACCGATACCCTGGTGCCGGCCAACCTGCTCGATGCGAAGCAGACGGCCGAGGCAGTGAAGGGTAGCAGCGTTGTCTATTTCACCGCGGGTCTGCCGCCGGACACTCAACTGTGGGAAGCGCAGTTTCCCGTCATGCTGAAGAACGCGCTGGATGCCAGCCGGGCGGCTGGTGCCAGGTTCGCCTATTTCGACAACACTTATATGTATCCGCAGGATGCCAGGCTGCAGACGGAGGCAACGCCGTTCGCGCCGGTAGGGCGCAAGGGTAGGGTGCGGGCGGCGATGGCGTCGATGGTGCTGGAAGAGATGGCACGCGCAGAGATCCCCGTGCTTATTGGCCGGGCGCCCGAGTTCTATGGCCCGGGTAAGACGCAGAGCTTCACCAACGCGCTCGTCATCGAAAATCTGGAGGCCGGCAAGAAGCCGCGCGTGCCGGTGCGCGACGACACCCGGCGCACACTCATCTGGACCCCCGACGCCAGCCGCGCGCTGGCGGCGCTGGGCAACGCGCCCGATGCGTTCGGGCAGACCTGGCATCTGCCCTGCGACGACGATCGGCCGACGTACAGACAGTTCGTCGCCATGGCCAGCGAGGTGTTTGGCCGGCAGCCGTCCTACACAGTCATCGGCAAATGGGTCATGACTGCCGCGGGCATCTTCTCCAAGCCCGTGCGGGAGATCCGTGAGTTGCTGCCCCGGTACGAGCAGGACAACCTGTTTGATTCCACCAAGTTCAAGCATCGCTTCCCCGAGTTCAAGGTGACGAGCTATCGGGAAGGGGTGGAGCTGATACGGCGCGAGTGGGCGGGAAGCCATGCCTGAACGACCGCAGTGGGTTGCGGATTCAACCGGTCAATGCAACGTATTGATGGAATCGTTCCGCTGGCGTATCGCAGTTTAGAGTCTTGCGCGGACGTTTGTTGAGCCGTCTGGCGACGGCATTGAGCTTAGCCTGCGAACTGAGTCCGTTGCTTTGAGTTGGTTCGCCTCTAGCATGGCGTGGTCTTCGTCTCCAACGACAGCGATATCCCAGCCCGGATGGTTCGATACGCTCGAAACGTCCCGCCGCCCGTCAGCTAAACTTGCGCGCCGCATCGCGCGCCAGGCCAGAACCGATCCCGCCGAACAGGTCACCTTCGACGCGCCGCGCCGACGGCAGCACTTGCGCCAGTTGCTCGCGCAGCAACGGCACCCCGCTGGAGCCGCCGGCGAAGAGAATGGTATCGACTGTTTCCGCTGCGACGCCCGCCGTCTTCAGCATCGCCTGCACCGTCGAGACCGTCTTGCCGACCAGCTTCCCAATCGACTGGTCGAAGTCCTCGCGCGTGACGGGCTGCTTCAACTCGGGCGCGATGCGGTGCAGGTCGATCTCCGCCACCGGGGCGTCCGACAGCGCGATCTTCGCGTCTTCCACCTGGATGGCCAGCCAGTGGCCGGCGCGCTCGCGGATCAGGCGGATTAGGCGGTCGAGTTTTTCGGTGTCGGCGGCATCTCGGTAGTTGTCCATCACCACCGCCCACGCCTTGCGCGTGTACACGTGGTTGATGGTGTGCCAGCTCGCCAGGTCGAAATACTGGCCGGACGGCATCGCCTTGCCGTTGCGCAGCGTGCTGTTCAGGCCCAGTAGCGGCATCACGGTGGCTAGGCTCAAGGCGCGGTCGAAATCGGTGCCACCAATGTGAACGCCGCCGTTGGCGAGGATGTCCTCGCGGCGGTCAGGGCGTTTCGCGCGGTCGGGCGACAGGCGCACCAGCGAGAAGTCCGACGTACCGCCGCCAATGTCCGCCACCAGCACAAGTTCTTCACCGCTGATGCCGGCTTCGTAGTCAAACGCGGCGGCGATGGGCTCGTACTGGAAGGCGATCTCGTCGAAGCCGGCGTCGCGCGCGATTTCCGACAGCGTGTCTTCGGCGAGCTGGTCGGCCTTGGGATCTTCGTCGATGAAGAACACCGGGCGGCCCAGCACGGCGCGGCGGAATTCATGGCCGGCGGCGCGCTCGGCGCGCCTCTTGAGTTCGCCGATGAAGTGCGCCAGTAGCTTGCGGAAGGGCATGGCCTGGCCCATGACCTCGGTGCTGTCGTCCATCATCGACGTGCCGAGCAGGCTCTTGAGCGAGCGCATCAGGCGGCCCTCGTAGCCGGCAAGATAGTCGGTCAGCGCGGCACGGCCGTAGCTGACCAGCGGGTCTTCAGCGTGAAAGAAGATGACGGAAGGCAGCGTAACCTTGCCGTCTTCGAGCGGCAGCAGGGTGGGTGCGTCCGATCTCAGCCAGCCGACGGTGGAGTTGGACGTGCCGAAATCGACGCCGCAAGCGTTTGACATCATAGGATTGTGGCTTCTCGAGTGCAGCGGGAGGCATGCGCCTGCACGGGATGTCAGGAGCGGGCGCCACCGGCGAAGGGGCGCTATTGTAGTGGCTTTGTGCGACGGATCCCCTCACGGTGCCCGCTGTTGCGCGCCGTCATGCATCAGCGGGCTCGCGACCTGTGATGCTAGTGGGGCAACGAGAGGCAGGACCGCGAAATGAAACGCAGAGCTCAGCTCGATGCTTGGCTCCGCGTTCCTATGTGAAAGGCTAAGGGCAAGCACGACGTTGGTATGTGAAGAAGGTTGGTTCGAACCCGGCCACGACCAGACAGTCATCAACCTTAGCTGCCACTCGTGAGGCAGGAGATCAAAGACAGCTGCCGTCCCATTGCGGCCGCTAATGTCTACTAGCAGCGGTCGCGGTCCTACGTAAGGCCAATTCGACTCCTGAATGTGGTCGTTCGACTTTTGAGTGCATATGCTGCTGTAGGTCGTCGCCCGCAACGACCTGTTATCTAGCCGGCAGGGGGTGGTCAGCGCTCGCGGCGTATCCAGCAGTCCATTAAGACCAGCATGCCCAGGCCTGCCACCCACAGCGGAAAACGCGTAATTCCGAAGACCAAGGCCCGGTAACCACCGAGTGAGGCATACCACTCGGTGGTTTGGGTTGGCTGGGCTGGCAGTACGTACACCAACAAATGAACGGTGACGCCAATAAGCCAAGCGCCAAAGACTAGCCATCGGATCAACGTCAACTTGCGGGGTGTGTTGAGCTTCATTCTGGATCACGGAAATGGTTCTCAGGCCTTGAATGTTATCCACGGCTTGAGACGCACAGCACCTCGAATCAGGCCCGCTTCCTCCTGTGCCTGAATGACAGGGCCGATTGGCTTGTAGGCTTGGGGGGCCTCCTCAATCCGGCGTTCTTCCCGAAGCGTGACGCAGGTCCATTGGTGTTCGGCTTGTTCCGTACGCAGCCTCCGTACCGCTTGGCGACGCACGCTTCTGCCGGCGCCGTGACTGCACGACCACAGCCAGTCCGGGTGACCAAGCCCCGTCACAACGAAAGACGAATCCCCCATCGACCCTGGGATGAGCGCCAAGTCACCATCGCGTGCCGGCGTGGCACCTTTGCGATGGATGTTCAGACCGTTCTCCGTCAACACAACGTTGTGTGGAACGTCCACTACCAAGTTGGAGCGCGCCTCCCCTGTCAACTCGGTCAACTCTTTGCGGACCATTTCGGCAAGCACGACTCGATTGAGCCAGGCATACCGTGCGGCGGTGCCCATGGCGGTCAGGTACTCACTCGCAAGGTCTCCGGCCAGTCCGTACAAACCGCTCTCCGGATGCTTCAAGCCAGTTGGCCATGAAGCCCGAGCGCGATCCATCCAACGTTGACCGACATAGAACCCAACATCACGCGATCCGCTGTGGATCATCACGACGATATCGCCTAGACCCAGCCCCGCGCGATAGGCCGCGTGCCGGTCAAAAACCTCTTCGACGATCTGCAGCTCCACGAAATGGTTGCCGGAGCCCGGCGTGCCCAACGCAGGATCGCGGAAGACTTCGCGCAATCCGACGTGCGCGTCCGGCGCGTATTTCGAGCTGGCCTTGAACTGGCTGAGGCTGACGCACTGTGAGAACTCGCGCGCCAGCCGCTCGCGGTCAACCTGTTGCCAGAGGCCTTGTTGGGCAATGCTGTCGACGAAGGCCTCGGGACCAACGTCAAAGAGCGCCCGAAAGGCCGAGCTATTGACGGGCACGTCTCGCCCGTCCGCGAGAATCGCTCGGGTCAGACGTTCAATCAGTTTCGGCTTGAGCGGCTCCAGTTGCGACAGCGTAAGACCGGTGGTCAGCAAGCGCATACCGCAGTTGATGTCAGTGCCGACTGCCGCCGGAATGACGAAATCCGGGTCAGTTGCAACGATGGAGCCAACCGGAGCGATACCACCTGGATGGAAATCAGGTGTTGCGCATGCTTTGCAAACGCCATGGTGGCTGTCTGGTGAGCGCACGGCTGCGAAAGACAGGAGCTGCCGTACCGCCTTTTCTTCTAGGGGTAGAGACTCGGGCAGAAGTACGGAGGCCTGCGAATGCTCATTGCGCAGGTGATAGATGCCGGCGTTGTAGTCGACATGGACGCCTTGCCGTTGCAAGGCTTTCTTCAAGCGGGGAATGGAAGACATAGCTGCTGAGAATGCATAAGGTACGACGGTGCCTCCGGCAAAGTTGGAGGCCTTCAGTACCTTCCTGCAGCAGCGTCGAGGAAGGGCGCGCGGAGTATAGCAAGACCGCTAGATCTCGGACAGTAGGGGCGCCAGTGGCATTACTTGCTCTCAATCTGCCGTTTGGTTGCCTCATCCCTACTTGGCGGCTGTCGCTAAGGGCGACTATGGCAAGCCTCCTTGTGCCTTAGCGCTGGTGGTGGTCTGTTCGGGCCCGAGGCTCGGGCGGATTCTCTTTTGTGTGATCCATGGAGTACTTTTTGGGCGAAGATCCGTCCGACTTCGCATGCGTCTCCTTCGTCGAGCACTATGCACTCTCCTCATTCCTTGGCTCCAGAGGCATAAGTTGTTGAAGAAAAAGAGGTTTTTCGAGGCGACGTCGAGCACGCGCCAGAAGAAGTTGAGCGCTGATGTCGAGATTCACTCAACACTGAACCGGCAGGTCCCGACTTATAAGCATTTCCGGCGGAGTTGCTCGGCCAACTTTGAACTCGTGGTTCGCTTAACTTTGAACTATCTGTGTTTGGGTTCACGTAACTCTGAACTTTCGCGGGTACCCGTGTACGCGATGACTCATAGGACCTCCTGGAGGCCCGCTTTGACTCGCGATCCACCAACGCACAGGGGTGAAGTAGTGCGCATCAGTTACTCCCGCGCGAGTCGTTGCGCTTGTCGCGCCAGCCGTCGGATATTGATGAGACGCAGACCAACGCGGTCACGCACTGCATCCCCCGTTTGCTCATATCCGTGTTCCTGGTAATAGCACCGCCACTGGTGCCAACTCCGTTGAGTCATTTCGCCGTCGCATGGTCATGGCTGCGACGTGAGGTTCAACGAACGCTTCAACGAGCTGCCGGCAAGCTCGAACAAACGACGGGCTCCAGGCGTCACTCCCAGCATGTGGATGCAGGCATGCACCATGCCGTCCAAGCGATGACACTCCGTGGCGACGCCAGCCTCGCCGAGACGACGGGCATAGGCTTCACCTTCATCACGAAGAGGGTCGTATTCGCAAACCAGGATCGTGGCGGAAGGGAGATTTGCGAGGCTTGCCGCTCTGAGTGGGGACGCCCACGGCGAGTCACCATCCGCCTTAACGTGCAGATAGGCGGACCAGCAGAACTCCATCGTACTGCGGGTCAGGAAGTAGCCCGTCGCAAACTCGCGATAGGACGTTGACGACATCGCCGAATCCAATGGTGGATACAGCAGCAGTTGGTGCGCTATGGCCGGGCCTCTCGTGTCATCCCGCGCACACAATGTCGCCGCCGCAGCCAGGTTGGCACCCGAGCTATCGCCACCTGCCACCAGGCGGGTGCGGTCGATCCCTAACTCGTCCGCATGACTCGCGGCCCAGCACAAGGCCGTGTAGTAGTCGTGCAGAGGAACTGGAAACTTGTTCTCGGGTGCCAGTCGATAGTCAACTGACAGGACGACACAGCCCGTGGCGTGAGCCAACGCCCTGCAAGGGTTGTCGTACAGCTCGAGCGAGCATCGAAACCAACCGCCGCCGTGGGCGTAGACGATGGCCGGCAAGGGCACGGAATTCGGCGTGACCGGTGTATATGCACGAATCCGGATCGAATGGCCATCGCTGCTCAGAATACTATGAGTTCGAACGTCGGCGATGGATGCCAGCGGGCCATGCAAGAGCCGCAATTGCACTTCGCCGGCGGTACGCAGGGCATCCAGTGAGGCGGCGGGCCCGCCCACAGGCGGAAGTTTGGCGAGAAAGTCGGCGATGAGAGGATCGAGCGCCACGTTCAGGCCCCCGGTTCAGAGGAAGCCATGGAGGCAAACACATCCTTGGCTGTTTGCATTGCCAGCAAAGTCGCCGGCATACCGGCGGCAAAACCGACCTGAATGAAGGTCTCAACGATAGCCTCTTGGGTGAGTCCCGAGCGCAGGGCTGCTCCCACATGCAGTCGCAAAGGGCCTTGGCCGGTAGCTCCAAGTGCTGCGCAGGCTGCAAGGACTACCAGTTCGCGTTCACGCAGGCTCAATGCTGGTCTGCTGTAGACATCTGCGAACTCCCATTCCATGACGTGGCGCGCGAAATCCGGCGATACATCAGCCAACGCATCCAGAAATGTCTTGGCCGGCAGGCCGAACACATGCTCGAAGGTGGCACATCCTCGATCAAAGCGGCTGCCAATTGGAGGTGCCGGTGGATGCTCAGGAGATAAATTTCGGGACATGTTATGCTCCATAGACTGCACAGTGCAGTGCATATGTATTGCACTGTATTGTGCAGTGCAATTTCCGTCAATAGGAGTCAAGCTTGAAGAAGGTCGTTGCCCCCGCTCCCGTGCTACGTGTTCCACCCACACAGGAGGCGGTCCTCGAGGCTGCTGTCGCGTCTTTCCTCACGCGCGGCTACGGCGGCACTAGCATCGATCTGGTAGCACGCGATGCAGGAGTTGCTCGCAGGACGATCTACAACCAGTTCAAGAGCAAAGAAGCCTTATTCGATGCGGCAGTCCGACAAGTCTGGCGCGACTTTCCGGTGCTGGAAATTACTCAGGATGCGGCTGCGTTATCCAATCCCGAACATGGATTGACGCTAGTTGGACAAGCTGTTGCCGACTTCTGGGCGCCGCCGGAGGCCGTTGCTCTACTACGTATGGTGATTGCAGAGGGGGCGATCTTCCCGGACTTGGCCCAGCGCTTCATGGCTGCAGGTAAAGAACCCGCCATGAAGGCTTTGGTGACCTATCTTGAGACATGCGCCCATCGGGGCACATTGACCTTCAGTGATGCTGTGCGCGTGGCCAAGCAATTCCTGGGTTTGATCAATGAGCCTCTGTTGTGGCTGCGTGTCGTTGGCGCCGAAGCAAGAGCGCCTAGTCCGGCCGAACGCAAACGAGTGGTACGAGAGGCGGTTTCTGTATTCTTAAGTGCATACGCGAGGCGCCCGAAGTAACAGAGAACGGATTTATGGCTGCTGTCCTGGTTGCCATCCAATCTCTGCTCGCGTGACCCGAACTTCCCGAATTTTCTTGGTGCGATTTGCTCCGGACGGCCAATTACCCCATGCGTGCGTGTCGATGCCGGCAGGTGCCCTCCACGTCTACTTCGAGACGTGGGAACGGAATGCCGGGATCGAAATTGACCCGGAGGTGCGGAAGTCGTTGTTCCGAAAAGGACGGTTAGGCGGCTACCAGACGGTGTTCGCGGAAGCCATCGACGTGTGCTTCGAGGACAGCCGCGTCGACCTCGCGCTGCTCGAGCAACTCGTCTTGGCCCGAAACCGTGCACAGCACCCAGGGAGCCTGATGTCGAGATTCACTGAACCCTGAACCGGCAGAGCTCGATACCTAGGCGTTTGCGCCCGAGTTGCTCGTACAACTTCGAACACGTGGTTCACTTAACGCTGAACTATCTGCGTCTTAGTTCACGCAACTCTGAACCTTCCGAAAAGCAGCATCGGTCAAGAAATCCTTAGGCCTTATCTACGGGCTTAGTGTCGGACTGCGTTCCACAGCTTGGGCGCGGCCCCGAGATGGAGGTCAGCCGGCCCGCCGGCCTTTGCTTGGCGATCTCTGGAGTTGTATCCACGTTAGCAATTTCTTGGATTGCTGCCAGATGTGAACGGTTCCTCTCCCGGCTAGCGTCCGGCCGGCCTCAAATTCAAATATGCTCTGTAGAGCACTTATTGGTTCGAGCCGCAGGCAGGGCGCGCGTTCCTTACCTGCGCATATAGGCTTCGCCACTAGCGCCGACACAAAGCGACCCACGAGCAAAGTCGAATGCTTTCCAAGGAGGAGGCAATGTGTGAAAATTTCGCGTACAAGCTTGGCTTCCGGCTTCTGGCTTGCTATAAATGCCGCATATCCGCGGAAAAATCACAAAGATCATGATCGTATCCTTCACCGTCGGCAATTTCCGCTCCTTTGACGCGGAGGCGACACTCAATCTCGTGGCAAGCAAGAAGCTTACGGGGAGCCATCCAAGCCATGCGGTTCCCCTTCCGGGCACAGATGAGAGCGTGCTTAAGACAGCGGTCATCTACGGTGCAAACGGTGCCGGGAAATCCAATCTGTTCAAGGGCCTTAACTTTCTTCGAGACGCAGTGCTGACTCCACGATCAGCGGACCCGGTAGCTGGGACAGGTCGAGAACCATTTAAGTTTGGCGCTTCGCCGGATAAACCATCATTCTTTGATTTAACATTTGTTGTTGAAAATAAGATCTATCGATATGCAATCAGGGTTGATGATGACTACGTTGTTGAAGAGTGGTTGTCCCGTATCAATGGAAAGAAAGAAGTAGCTCTTTTTGAACGTGTTACGGACTTTGAAGGTAAGGTGACTGTTGAAGCAGATTCGGCTTTTTCCAAGCAGTGTGGCGAAAGGTTCAAGGCGTTGTGCACTGTTGGTGGCCTTCCACACCAAACTTTTATGGCTACAGTAGTAGCTACCCTAGGCGTTGGGGGGGTGGATGGCGAGTTGGGCGAAATCTTTGAGTGGTTTCGACTTGGCCTTCGGTTGATTGAGCCAAATTCTGCGATATTGCCCGTTGGTCATTACTTGACGGACGATGAGGATTTTAGGGTCTTCTCGGGTGAATTCCTGCGATCATCCTCAACTGGGGTGGATCATCTGGAGGTTCAAAAAGACGAAATTTCGGAGGATGATTTAAGGAAGCTGATTCCTGAGCAAGTTGTTAATCGAGTCCTCAAGGAATTTCAGAGCAGTGAATCGCAGATTGCTGTTCTTGAGCTTCCCAACGGTAGCGAAGTAACAATTGAACGATCGGATGCAAATCATTTCTATTTGCTTTCGGTAAAGGCAGCGCATCGAACTTCTTCCGGAAGAGCGGAATCCTTCAGCCTCAACGAGGAATCAGATGGAACAAGGAGATTGTTGAATCTTATTCCTGCGTTGCATAAATCAGAGGATGGTGGAGTCTATTTTATTGATGAAATTGATAGAAGCCTCCACCCCATGTTGATTTGGAAGTATTTGGATTATTTCTTGAGTTCTTGTGAAGGTGCTGCGCATCAGATTATCGTTACTACGCATGAGTCAAATTTGTTGGATCTGGCTCTTTTGAGGCGCGACGAAATTTGGTTTGCAGAGAAGGATGCTTCCTTGGCAACGCAGCTATATTCGCTGGCGGATTTCAAGGTGCGTAATGATTTGCAGGTGAGAAAGCATTATCTGCAAGGTCGCTTTGGTGCAGTTCCGTTTCTTGGTCGTATCGACAATCTGATAGATGAATCTGCGTCCTCATGAGTCTAATAAAAAGAACGCCTCGCCCGCTTACTCGGGATACGAGTAAATTCCGGGACGATCGCCTATTTGTGGTTGCATGCGACGATCGCTATGCGCCAAGTCAGTATTTCAGTTTTTTTGAGATAGAGAGGGTCAAAGTATTTGTAGTGCCCACTGAGGACGGAACTTCGTCGGCTCCCCATGTTCTCGATAGATTGTTGCGGTTTGATTTGGATTCGGACGACGAACGATGGATGCTTTTGGATACAGATCACTGCATAAAGGGCTCTCATCTTGGTTCCTATACCGAGGCGCTTCAGCGCGCTCGCCAGGCGGGTGTAAAAGTCGCTTTGAGCAACCCGTGTTTTGAGCTCTGGCTTCTTTTGCACCATGTGGAACCTCAGGATGTCGCTATGCTTAAGCAAGCGTCCAAGGTGGAGGAGGAACTAAAGAGGGTATTGGGCGGATACAACAAAACGATGTTGAAGAAAGAAAATTTCCCTATCGAAACTGTGCCTGTTGCTTGTGAACGAGCCCGCGAGTTGGATACAGATGGCAACGGAGGCGATGTTCCTTTGACAGTTACGACCAGAGTTTACAAGCTACTTGAAGCCTTGGCTTCGGCAGTCAGCTTCCTTCAAGTACCAGAGGCGTTGCGCACGATCAGAGGCACCGGAGAAAGAGCAAGCGGCCTGCTAGACATTAAGACCGAGACTCAGGCAACCGAAGGTTGAATCACGACGTGGTCGCGTTGAATCCTATGCCAAATTCTTGTCCATGCCTCAAGGATGAGGCATGGGGATACAGTTCGTACGTCCCACTTCAGCCGACCCGATTCAGCATGCCAAGCTTTGCGAGTCAGAATCACTTGACGGTGCTGCCTGCAACGGTTGCGGTTCTGGCTGGCTCGCACTAGCGCTTTGCTCGATTGCTTTGCGTGCCCAATGGCGCCCGCGCATCTCTGCAAATTCGACAAGCGTCGCCAGTAGAAGCACAACCGTCAGCGCACCCAGGATAGCTGCCCACTTGAAGTTATCGGCAAGCAACGCCAAGACAGCAAAGACCGCCCCAAATATGGTCGAAAACATCGGCACTGCGACTTGGCGAACGGACCGCGGTGGGGGCGGTACAAAGGTCTTCTCCGCGCGGAAACCAGCTGACTCATCGAAATCTAAGTACTGCCGTCCAGCAGCAACATGCCTCGCCAATCGCAGGGCTTCTGAATGCCTCGCGATGTAGCGCAATTCCGCGATCGAAAAATCCGTACCATAGGCTGCGAACATGCGGCCGGCATCCGCTAGAGTCGGAGCTTCGGTATTCATCTGTTCCCAAGCCTTGACTACTGCCTCGGGGTTTCGTGCGCAGTGCTCGCGCACTATCCATGAAAAAAAGCCGCCTACAAGCGATGCGATACCGCTGGACTGACTAATCATTTTGAATGCCTATCCTGTTGTTGCCCACTCTAATGTGCTGTCCGTATGCGAACCTTTGGCTGCTTCGCCAAGACTCTGTTATGTTGGTGTTGATAAATTACTGGCAGGCTTCTCAAGGGGCTGAGTTGTGAATATCTACTTCGACAACAATACCCTAGCGGAAATGGTTCAGGCAGGCATTAATCCGATCGCCGCTCTGGCCACTAGTGAGTACGTCGTATCGGTTACGCCGGATCTGGCAAGTGAGTACCAGCAGGCTATCGCAAGCGAGAGAGTTTCGGTTGCGGAGAAAGATCTGTGCCGCCAACTCCTCGCCGCCGCAACCGAGCGAGGCATCTTCGGATTCGATGAGGCTGGTCGCGGGTACTCGGGCTTTGATTTCGGTGTCTGGGCCAGTGACGGTATGACCGAGACCTTACGGTCGATCAAGGTAACCGACAGACCTGGCAAGGCGATCCCGAAAAACCGAACGGACGCCTTCTTGGTCGCGCTAGCCGAGGGAGCTGTGATTATCACGAACGATGCTGGCCGCCACTTCAAGCAAGCGCGGTCTGCTGGTCAGCACGTTTATTCATGGAGCGAAATTAGTTTGGGCTCAGCAGCGCCGTCGGAGGTTGCGCGACAGATCGGAGCGCTGCTGTTTCGCTAATTCAGCCGTCATTGATGCGGTGAGGGATGAGGGGCAGCAGCCTGTCATGCTCAATCAGAAAGACTGGTAAATGAACGATGACAACACAGAAGACTGCTAAGCGCGGCGAATTCAATGCTAATTGGCCAGTTCCAGATGAATACTTGCTGGAGTTGGGACGAATGGTTTGCGTTTGGGGTTCCCTAGAATCGATGAGTGCGGTCGCAATATCGAAGCTCGCAGGTTACGACTCGCCGACGGATCCACGCGCTCTCACTATGGTAGCCCACAGCAATTTCCAGCAGCGAGTAGACGTGATTGGCGCGCTTTGCGGGCAACTTGTGGAGCAATTCCCGCAGCTGAAAGATTACGAAAGCGTTATCAAGAAGATAAAGGCGGCACAGGGCGGGCGCAATAAGTATGCGCACAACGCTCTGTCTCAGGACGAGCAGGGGGACGTTAGTATTGCTTTCATGTCAGCCAGAGGCACCCTTAAGACGACTGTTGAGCCAGTGCGGGTAGCTGAGATTCGTGAGGTCACTGCCAAGATTCACGAGGCGCTTTGTGCCCTGCAAGGGTTGATCGCCAACAAGGTAGTCAAGCCGATGTGGGAGCGGTGAATAGGCTATGACGGAGGAACAGCTTCGCGAGGCGATCCTTGCGTTGAGAGAGGGGCACTGGGATCAGTATGAAGCGCTCATTCGGCCGCTTCTGAAGAGTAACAAAGAGGAGACATGGGCAAGGCTTGCCGCCGAGCACCCCGCTACGGTCAACCTGCTGTCCGTTCTATCGCTATTGTCGAAGAAGCAGGCCAGAGCAGCTTGTCACTGGCTACTGCCCGCCATCGGCAATTTATCTGCACTCTCGCTAATCGAGGCATTTTCTCTGCTTGATTTTGCCGAAACGCTGGACGCGTCGTATTGGCATGTACCAACTCAACAGTTGGCATCTCACATTGCCGAGCGTACCGACCTCGGTGCGGAGATTGGTGAGGGCCTCAGGGCGGACCCACGTCGAGGAGACGCGTCGCAGAGAGTCTGGGCAGTTGCATTTTCGTCTGCCACTCCACTCATCGCCGCGCGGTATTTGGTTGGGCTCATGACGGGAAGTCGTACGGATACCCAGCTTCTTATTCATCTGCTGCATGCTTCGCCGGTAGGGGCGCCCGTGGTCCAAGCCGAGCTAGCTCCGTGTGAGAAGCCGCTAGCGGATTTTCTTCTCGGGAAAACGGGCGAATTTGGCCATGCGGCATGGTCGGCTATGACATGTATAGCCTCTTTTTCGCCGACGGCAGTGGGCTATCTATTGAGCGCTGTCGACACTGCCAACTCCCAAGCTGTTGGAGCGATTGCCAACTCGCTTTATCAGCTAAATGGCGCCGCCGCAGAATCGCTCCAACGTATTCTCAACGGAATGGTGACTATCGGCGTTCAGAGCGAGCAAGCACGTGCCCAGATTGATCGAGCGATTGCAAATCTCATGTTTCGCGATGAACTCCGGCCCTATGCTGTGGCGAGCTTGCTCGATCTCTGTTCGCTAGAGAGTGATGCCGTGGAAATGTTCAAAGAGGCCTTTGGTGGGCTTGCCGAGCATCCAGCTGAGTTTTTCCGCGTGCTGTCTGAATGGCTGGTTCGCCCAGTCACGAGCTTCTCATCTGTCACGGGCTTGTTGTCGTTGTGCACGTCTAGACGTGCACCAGTCGGGTTGGATGCTGCGGTATTCGCCGCACATGGGCCGGACAGTTGGCTGAAGGCGGCGAGACGACTTCTCGCGCTAACTCACCATGGCCCCACTTTGTGCCAGTTCATCGCCGTCATTGCAGCGATGGAGTCGATCGGTGACGCGCGCCTACAGCTAGCGGGGCAGATGCTGAATATAGCGTTCACAGAGTATCCCAGCGCGACTGAGCAGTTCTTGAAGGAAAAGACTGCAGAGATCTCGAGGTCGGACCCTACAGCGTATGTTTTTCGCGGTGTCTATGCGAACGCGCTACGTTGGCGGAGAGTTCTGGCTCGATTGCCTGCACGCAAAGAGCTGCGTCCGAGCGAATTGGAGCTGCAGGCGCTGCGGGCTATGAAGAGGCGTATCAACAGGGAGGTCATGCGAGCTGCAGAGGAGCAGTCGATCTTCCGGCAGCTGGTTTCAAAGTCGCATATTGCGCAGGGCAGAAAATTCGTGTCTCACACACAGTTTGGACCTCCACAAGTGACAGAGATGGCGCAATCCAGCCACTCGGTAGAGTTGCCCTCCAGCGAGCTAGCCGACCCAATGCGAGGGATACTTGAACGCAGGAAGCTGCTTGAGACCGCGCGATGACTGACAGCCTCCGGCTATTGCTTGAAGACTTTCTGGGACTCATGCGAGAGGAAGGTGAGCTAGATGTCTTCCTACCTCTTCTCATGTCTGCAATGGGACATGAGGTTGTGTATCGACCTCAGAAGGGCCCTCGGCAGTATGGAGTGGACATTGCGTCAGTTGGGCCCGATAGCGACGGACAGACAAAGCTGTTTCTCTGGCTAGTAAAGTGTGGCGATATCGGAAGGAGCGATTGGGATACGGGTCCACAGTCGGTACGACAATCAATCAATGATGTAGGAGACATCTATCTTCGCAGCCACATAGCGCCGGAGCACAAGGCGCTAAAGAGGAAGCTACTGATTGTTACGAACGGCGACTTCAGTGCAAATCTGAATGAGACTATCGCCGCTTTCCTTGAAGACTGGTCGCGCAGAAAAAAGGTCGCCACGGAGCAAGTGAATGGCTCAAAGTTGGCGGCCTGGACCGAGCGCTTTCTGCTAGACGAATACATCCTTCCGAGTTCGAACCGCTCATTGCTGCGACGCATGCTCGCCAACGTGTCCTCTCCTGAGCTGTGCGTAATGGTCGGGCGTCGACTCATCAACGAAATGCTCAGTAGCGCAGTAGCACCAGCGAAAACAGCTGGCGCCCGGACCAAGCGCCTACTTACTGGTTTGCGCGGTATTCGCACCACACTGAGGGTCCTATCGGTTTGGGCGGCAAACGAGGAGAATCTGCTTGCTCCGTACATACTGTCTCAGTATGCCGTGCTGGCGGTATGGTCCAAGCTACACGAGCGGTTCCAAGCGGGCGATGCGGGGGCCGGTCGAGAGTTCAGCGAACTGCTATTTCAGTTGGCCTCGGTTGCAGAGGTCTATCACCGGAGCATGGACCCTTACTACGTGGTGCAAGACGCTTTTGCCGACGTGCTTCCTGACAGCGTCCTAGTGTCTCGTACCGTATTTGACGAGCTTGGCCGACTCGGGCAGCAGGGATGCTTCTGGGCATTCTATGCGGCGCTCAATAATCACGCTGATTCCGAGCAAATGGCACTCCGCTACGCAAATCGCGTTCAAGCGCTTGTCCAAAGCCACAGTTGCAGCGCGCTCCCGGCCTACGATTATCATTCAGCAAGCGTGCATGCTGCGCTCCTATTGCTTGCAGCGACGGGCCAACACGATTTGGCTCGCACTTGGGTCCAGCATCTGTGCCAGCGTATGCACTATGCGACCAGCATACGGAAGTTCTTGCCGATGTCAGCATCTTTCGAAGAGGCAGTCTGGGTACGGCATGGGTACGAGCAGATGGAGCAGGAATTCTGCTCGACCTCTACGCTTGTACCCATTCTGCTTACGTGGACCGCTGCGCTAGCAATGGACGACGGCTATACGTTTCTTAGGGAAGATGTAGTGCCGAGGCTCGACGGCTCTACACCGAATTTCTGGAGCGCTGAGGGCGGATACGATGCGGTGGTCGCTGATCCCAATGCATTCCATGAGCATGGTATCGGGGAGGCCGTCAAGCAATTCCATGAGGACCCGCGCGAGTTCCTTCGCTTGATGTCGGTGGGGCTTGCTGGCGTCGACCACATTGAGCAGTCGGCCTGGTATCAAGTTCGTGCACCGTACATCCCTCTTCTTGCGGCATTGCACTGGCAAGGCCAACTGCCACGCCAGATGCTGGTTCAGCAAACGATGGCGTTTACCGGCGTTCCCTTATTGTCCCTAGTAGGGGCTGGCCACCAGTCAATTGAAGGGTAGTATTAAATTCGTGCGGGGGCATCGCGGCTGTCATTGGAATTTGGAGTGCGTTGAATGAAAAGCGATGTCGTGAAAATTTTATCAGTAAATTTTCGCGTAGAAGTATTTCTTACTAAATGAAGAATAAATTCAAAAACTGGGCTTATGATCATAAACGAGCCAAGCGCAGGGATCGAGTGACGAAGTCTGATCTCTATCAATTATTCGTGGCCGTTGCAATGTTGGCCGTTGTCATCACGCAGACGACCTTGTTGCATCTGCAGAACAAGAGAATTGATGAGCAAATTTATATTTCTCAAGCGGCTCCAGCTTGGCAAGCATTACCCCAAATCGAAGGGCTTGCGGTCCAACTACGAAAGGATGCAAAGAATTCCTGTATTGACAGGGAAATGCTGGTGAAAGACGCAAGGACGCTAGGTGAGATTTTGATGCTCACATGTTGGAGCGAGCTCGCCAAGATCCATGCAACGACAAAGGAGCGATACCAATGGCTTGAAGTCTGGAGCCGCCAGCATGGTCGCATGGCCGAGGCTAATCTTAATAGGGATGGTGTGTTGGTGTCTAGATACGAAGATTCACCGAATGCATCATTCAATGTTCAAAATTTTGAGTTCATACGTAACGCGTATCTTGAACCTTCCGTGGAGGCTGCGGCGACTGCTGAGGTAATAACAGAGGCTATGCTGCCCTATCGATCCCTGGACGTAAAAATTGGTGGAAAGAGTGCGGATACTCCAGAACTTAGCCCAAGGCCAATTAGCCGGGAGCGGGCACTTGTATTGAAGCAATTCATAAACAACGGATACGGTCCAGTCGGGAACTTCGATAGTGCGCTGCTCGACAATTTTGAATTTGTTAATGTGCAACTTGGGGGAATTAGGCTGAAAGGCGCCTCTCTCAAGTGTGCTTCATTCAACGGTTCTGATCTTAGATTCGCCACCTTTGATGATGCCGACCTCAGGAAGGCCAAATTCTCGCGATCGGACCTTCGCGGATCGCGGTGGAATCACGCAATTCTCGATGGCGCTTCGTTCGACCGCGTGCTCATGCCATCGGCAGCGGCTTTCAGGCCAGCGAGTCTCAGAAACGTAAATCTAGAAGGGGCGATAGTTGATGCGCCTGACTGGTTGACCGAACTAGGAGCGACGGGACCGGTGATCGCTGGGTTCGATGCTAGCGAATGGGTGGCTACCCCAGATAACGGCCATCACGGATACGCCATCGCCAGACGAGTACCAGTGTCAAGTGCCCAACCAAATTTGGGCTGCGATCCGCGCGACTAGGCCCCTATTCGTTCCGCAGATGGTTCACCCGACATAGCGTCTTCAGTGGGCACCCACCACCTAAACGTCTTCGCCAAGGGATGTTGTGCAGGCGCTTACTTTGATGCGGCCCTATACTTAATGGGTGGGCGTCCACCGCTGTACCGCTATTAGAACGAGCAACAAGAAAGAAGGAACAAGTGTCCAACGAATACCCCGTCCGTGCCGACACGCACATCTCCGAATCAAAATCCCTCGCGCTGCTACGGCAGTCCCTGCCGAGTCACTGGGTAATACGCGAGGTAGGCGAACGAGACTATGGCCTGGACGTATACGTGGAGATTGTCGGAGAGGATAAGCGACTGCGCGGCGATCTTGTTGCCATCCAGCTCAAAAGCCAGGCCGAAGTAAAATTCTCCAAGTCGTCGCCCAGAAAATATACGACGCTCCGTACGGTCAAGCGCAGCACGCTGAACTATTGGTTGGGTATGCCATTGCCAGTGTTCCTCTGCTTAATATGTCTGTCCAGCGAGCGCTGCTATTGGGTGAATATCAAGCGTCGAAACCGCGAGGGCGCCTATTCCAAAACAACGCGCGCTCGAGGAAGGCGGGAACAGGTCGAGGCGTCCGATCCAGCCATTCGAATCGAGGCGGTCGACAACTTCAATTCGTCCCATCTAAATCGCTTCCTGAGGTCTTATGAGATTGAGCGCAGGTGGTCAGAGATCGAGGTGGCTATCGAGAGGGGCTTGACGGCTTACACTTCACTCGGCCCGTTGGTGCTTATGTGTGAGCGCCGCGATCCGAAGCAGTATTGCTCGACCACACTGCAATATCTCATTAACAGCCATTGGGACACTTTCCGGACTCTCTCCATGTACCTGGAGGGCGAGTCACAAACCGACCTTTCCCATTGGTATGAGGAGAACGCTCGCTATGCCAAAGCGGAGAGGCTTCCGGGGTCTTATACCTTCTACTTCCGTACCGTGTCTGCCATGTTCAAGGAGATGCTGAGCGGCTACCGAGACTGCCTTATTACGGCGTACGAGATGGTAACTTCGACCCACAAGGAATACTTTGACCAGCGCTTCCCCTTATTGCGTTCACATTTGGAGCATCGGCCTTTGACTTTCCTTGCGGATGACTGGTATTCCCGCTATTTCTTTGACGAATACGAGAGCGAAACCAAGCATCCCGAAAAACTCTTCTTCGAAGATTTCGCGGAATACGACAACGTTCTGAGTGATCTCCTCCGCAGTTAAGCCTCTCGTTCCGAGAGGGTTCGAACAATTCAAGGTTTTTCATGACTACATTGAGATCATAGGATATCAACCTGATCAGTTCGCTTCCGGTTCGATCGGCAAACGCGTTGACGTTCCGCCTGGCACACACTATCGCTTCGCACCTCCGCTTATCCAGGACGGGTTCCCCGGGTGCTTACGTTATTGAGAATTTTTACTCGTTCTCACTACCTTGCTGTGTACCGGCTTCAACTGGCGAAAGAGTTGAGCGGCACGCCTTTCCCGGCCCGCGTTGGGGCGAATCCTCACGTAGACAGCGGCATCATCAAGCAAGGATGGCGAGAGGAATGGATAGGCAGCGTGTAGCGTTGCGAAAGGAATGCCTGCAGCCACAGCAGCAAGAGCGTTTCTGATCGGCAGCCGTGTTCCCTTAAAACAGGCCGTGCCGCTTAGGATTCCTGGATCCTCCACGATACGGCGTAGCGCCCGGCGAGCTTGCAACACGTGCTTGATGGCAGTGTGCACATAGGGCTTCAGCGTTATCGTGACGCAGCCAAAGGGCACCGACCAATCAAACTCCGTCTTGCGCAACCGCCCGTTGAGAGCCAGGAATATCTGGCAATCGGAGCGCTCTAGTACTCTCTCGCACAACACGGCGATGGCACGTTTCCGTGCTGCAAGAGTCAGCTCTTCGTGTGTCTGGAAATAGAACGCGGCAAAGACTGCCGCCAGTGGCGCGAAGTACCGATTTCGAGTGCCCACGACCAGCGCTGCTGGCAGCGCACCAATGCGGACGAGGCTGTGGACTTGTCTTGTGGTCAAGTCAGCCATGAGCGCGATCTCAGCCGCAGAAACGAATTTCTCGCCCGTTGTCATGACCGTAAGCACCCGGTGAACCCGTCTTGCCAGCTAGGTGGCGCTGGGCGTCCAGCGATGCGGGAGCAGTTCGGCGATGTCGGCCGCCTTGTGGGTCGGCAGTCGCG